>NZ_JBIBAK010000001.1:0-281425 GCF_042899865.1 Streptomyces sp. NPDC013157
GGCCCGTCGACGAGCAGGCCCAGCACCGGTCGGCGGACAATCGCGTCCGGGTCCTCGACGGCGTCGCGGGCACCTGCCATCCATCCCTCGAGCGGTGCCAGGACCTCCCTGAACTCGGCCACCAGGGCCTCCCCGCTCAGATGCGAAACCTGGGCGACGTTCTGCGTGGAGAAGATGTAGGCGTGCTCGGGCGAGATCGGCGTGAGGCCCGAGGCGTGCCTGGGCGCGTTGAACGTGTGGGTACAGGTCGCCCAGTCAGGGCGCTCGACCATCGTCCGCCACACGTACTGACCCAGGAACGAGGGTTTGCCGTCGATCCCCATGAGACTTCGCGTCCGAGACCCGACGCCGTCGGCGCCGACCACCAGATCGACGATCCGTTCGCTCCCGTCGCCGAGCACGGCTCGGACGTCGTCGGCTCTGAAGGTGAGGTCGACCAGCTCGGCGCCGGTGGACAGCAACGCCCCAGCCGACTCGGCCGCGGTCCGCAGAACACGGGACAACGCCGGCCTGCCCAGGCCCACTATGACCGGCTGCCCCGGCCCGAGCAGCGAAGGGGGCTCGATCTCGTGCAGGACCTTGCCGGCGGTATCGCAGTTGCGAATACCCCGCATGGGATAGCCGGCGTCTATGCATGGCTGCGCCAGGCCGATCGTGTCCAGCGCCCGCAGCGCCGGACCCGTCAGGCTCAGCCCCCAGCCGACGGCTGGCCAGCCATGCTGCTGTTCGACGACCTCGACCGCATGCCCTCGCCGACACAGCGCGACAGCCGCGGTGAGCCCACCGATACCACCGCCGACGATCAGGACGCTGCGCCGTTGCTGCTTCATCATCTGCTTCCTCGGTAGGTCAGAGGGCCTGAAGCTGCTCGCCGACGTGAGAAGCCCATTCCCCTAGCAGCCGGAACGCGCCGTCCCCCCGGGCGCTTTCCCGTGTTTCGGTGACGAGTTCCTCGGTCGGCCGGGGTGCTTCTGGCGCAAGGCCGGCAGATCCACGGATCGTCGAGGTCGTAGTCCAGCGGCGTGTTCGCACGTGTCTACGGACCGATCCGGGCGTCGAAGTGCACCGCTCGCGGCAGCGGACAGACGTCCGTCGCGTTCTCCACGACGAGCGTTCGCACCCCGACCCGGCCCGCGGTGTTCACGACCATCGCACCGACCGGTCCCAAGCCGACAACAAGAACGTCGTGGGTCTGCATGACTCGAAGAATGCTCCTGCTGAACCACAGACGTCAAGGTTGACATGTTATTTATGACACCATAGGTTCGGCCCTACGCCGCCATCCATGTGCGGCCGAGGGAGCCTGAGCGTGAAGCTCGCCAGTCACATCCGCGACGACGGGGCCACTGTCGCGGTCGTGACCGATTCCGGCCTCGTCCCCCTGACGGATCTGAGCGCCGACGCGCCGACACCCCTGGCCGAGGTCGAATTTCTTCCGGTCGTCCCGGGTCCCCACGCGATCTGGTGCGCGGCGCTGACCTACCCGGTCCGGGTGTCTCTCGCGACTCTCGGGCGTGCGAGCACCGGCCCATTCGGCCCCACCTTCACTGAAACCACCTGCGCGGGAGTACCTCCACTGACATGAACACACGGATATCGCGTCCCACAGAGCCCAGGCTGGTCGTCATGCTCAGCGAGTCGTGGACCTTGGCGCAACCGCGCGACCTACGTTCCCTGGTCGACCTGAGTGTCGTGATCGAGCGGGCAGGAGCTCACGGGGTACTTGTCGGCGAGCACGTGGTCATGGGTCCCGATGCCGGACGCAACGGTGTGCCGGCCAACCCTCGAGACTTCTTTCGCAACGGCAACCAGCGCCCCGCCGATGCACACCCGAGCAGCCTTGAGCTGCTCAGCGCCATGGCCGCTGTGACGACCCACCTGGTTCTGCATGCGGTTGCCCTGCTCAGCCCACTGCGCCATCCGCTCGTCCTCGGCAAGCAGTTGGCCACGCTCGACTTGATCTCCCAAGGGCGTCTCGTCTTCATGCCCTCAACGAGCTGGCAGCAGGAGGAGTACGCGGCGCTGGCCGTCGACTTCGACAAGCGCGGTGAGATCCTCGACGAGCAGCTTGAGGTCTGGCGCGGTGCCTGGCGCGACGACGTCCTCAGTCACCGCGGCACCCACTACGAATTCCGCGACGTCTACTTCGAACCCAAGCCCTGGCGACCTGACGGCCCACTGCTCTGGATCGGAGGGTCGCGACTGCACCGGCGAGCGATACGGCGAGCCGTCCGCTACGCCGACGGCGTCTTCCCCGGCAAAGTTCCCACAGACGAAGAACTCGACCTCCTCTCGTGGGCGCTTGCCCAAGAGGGGCGACGTCTCGAGGACACTGATCTGTGCATGTGGTTGGGAGCGGAAACGCCGTTCCCCGACGACCGCGGCCCGAAACCGTTGGGCCCCGCGCTTGATGCGGCCGCTCCGCATTTCAGCCGGGGCATAGCCACGTTCGTGATGAAGGCATCTCAGTACATAGATCACGTCGATCAGCTCGGGGACCTGGTGGCCGAGGCCCAGACAGGGTTGCGTGAACGTCTCCGGTGACCGACACCGTGCCCGCCGCTGGTGAAGCGGGTCAGCGGCGGAGCAGGTCGGGCTCAGTCTTCTTCCGGAGCTCGTCCTCGGTGACGTCCGGCGCCAGCTCGACGAGTTCCAGGCCGTCCGGGGTGACATCGAGGACGCAGAGGTCCGTGATGACGCGCTGCACGACGCGGCGGCCGGTGTACGGCAACGAGCATTGACGGACGATCTTCTGGGAGCCGTCCTTGGCAAGGTGTGTCATCAGCACGACGACTCGGTCGGCACCATGTACCAGGTCCATCGCCCCACCCATGCCCTTGATCATCTTCCCGGGAATCATCCAGTTCGCGATGTCACCGGACGCCGAGACCTGCATCGCACCCAGGATCGCGACGTCAACCTTGCCTCCGCGGATCATCGCGAACGACGTCGCGGAGTCGAAGAACGACGCTCCGCGGCGTACGGTCACCGTCTCCTTGCTCGCGTTGATCAGGTCGGGGTCCTCGTCGCCCTCGAACGGGTACGTACCGAACCCGAGGATTCCGTTCTCCGACTGCAGCACCACCTCGACGTCATCCGGAATGTGGTTCGGTACCAGCGTCGGCAGGCCGACGCCCAGGTTCACATACGATCCGTCGCGTAGCTCCGCGGCTGCCCGCGCTGCCATCTGTTCATGCGTCCACGCCACCCGTACAGCTCCTCGTAGTAGTCAGGTTCGGGGCCCAGCCTCGCTCCACGCGCCCACAGGGTGAGGCCGCGCTGCAGGACACCGGCAGATGAAAGGCCGGCAGGGAGGTCCCGTCCCACCTCGGTGAGTCCGTCAACGAACCAGTACGGTCCTCTTCTCGATCCGCTTGTCGGCGGCCTGCTCCGGCGTCAGCGGCACCACCCGCTGCACGAAAATCCCGGGGGTGTGCACGTGGTCGGGGTCGATCTCGCCGGGCTCCACGAGCTCCTCGACCTCAGCGATGGTGACGTGTCCGCACATCGCGGCGGGCGGGTTGAAATTCCGTGCGGAGCTTCGGTAGACGAGGTTGCCATGCCGGTCGCCTTTCCAGGCCCGTACCAGCGCGAAGTCCGCGACAATGGCCTTCTCCAGAACGAACTCGACGTCTCCGTCGCGGGTCTCGAAGACGCTCACCGCCTTCCTCGGCGACTGCTTGACCACGTTGCCGCTCGCGTCATAGCGCCATGGCAAACCGCCGTCCGCGACCTGCGTCCCCACGCCCGTGCGCGTGTAGAACGCAGCGATGCCCGACCCTCCCGCACGCATGCGCTCCGCCAGCGTGCCCTGCGGAGTCAGTTCGACCTCGAGCTCCCCGGCGAGATACTGCCGGGCGAACTCCTTGTTCTCGCCGATGTAGGAGGCGATCACCCGGCGCACCCGGCGCGCCGACAGCAGCCTGCCCAGGCCCCAGTCGTCGACGCCGCCGTTGTTCGACACCAACTCAAGGCCCCTGGTACCCGCATCCAGCACCGCCTGGATCAGCACCGAGGGGATCCCGCACAGTCCGAACCCGCCCACGGCCAGTGTCGCCCCGTCCGGGATGTCCGCCACGGCATCGTCAGCCGACCCCACAACCTTGTTCATCATCTCCTCCTCTTGACTTCGCTCTTCACGCCGGCTCCGCGGTCCGGCCGCGCCACGCTCCGCACAAGCGGACCAGGTGGGCCTGATCCCGAAGGCGGAGAATCCCGTCCCACAGGTTCATCTCGAGGCCGATCCAGGCTGCACAGGCACGCGAGTCGTCACGTCGGCCGCCGGCTCAAGAGGAAGTCGCGAATCGCCTCGACGAAGTCGTTGTAGGCCACCGTGGGTCCGGCAGTCGTCGCCGCATCAGCTCCAGCGGCCACACGTGCCGGCTCGACCTGACTCAGCGCGCTCTTCGCCGCCGAGATCGCACCCGCTGGTGCGGCGGCGATCTGGGTGGCGATCGCCGTCGCCGTCGCGAACGCCGTCCCGGCCGGCACGACACGCGTCACGAGCCCAACGTTGACCGCCTCTTCGGCGGTCAGCAGACGGCCGGTCAGGTAGAGGTCCGCCGCCATCGCCTTCCCTGCCCGACGAGAGACCCTTGCGACGAATGCCTCCGACGCTTGAATCCCGAACCGGGCCACAGGCATTCCGATACGCGCCGCCTCGGACAGGACGACGAGGTCGCACGCCAGCGCCAGCTGACATCCCGCCCCCGCCGCGATGTCCTCGACGGCCGCGATCACGGGCACCGAGGACCGCTCGATCGCCTGGAAACAGGTCTCCATGTCTCTGAAGGTCTGCTCGACCTCTTCGAAACTCGCGTCCACCCAGTCGTTCATGTCCGAACCGGCGCTGAAGGTGTCACCTCGGCCTCGCACGACGATCGCAGCAACGCCCGGTTCGGTCGGCAACCATGCGACGAGACCCGCCAGAACGTGCCAGTCCCGCGCGCCCAACGCGTTGCGCCGGGTCCCGTCACCGATCTCGATGACCGCGACCTTCCCGTGAAGACCATGGCTGACGCGCTCGGTCGCCACCCTCTCGTTTCCTTTCCGTACGCTTCTACTTGCCGGGTAGTCCCCGCCCGTGCTGGTCAGCGCTCGTGGTGCGCCATGCGGCCACCGTGGTGATGCTCGTAGTGCTGGGCCAGCAGGTTCATGGCGTAGTCGTTGCCGTTCGGCTCCCGGACGATGGTGTGCACGTGGAACCGGGCAGCTTCTTCGTTGGCCAGGAAGACACCGGGGTGGTTGTCGTACTCCACCAGGAGAACAGGCGAGTGCACGCGGTAGTAGAACGGCGCGACATCGTCGTGTCCCCCACGCCAGACGAAATGAGTTTCGTCGAGGTGCCCAACGACCTGGTCCAGCTTGGCGGCGGCGTGCACCTGCGGCATCCGGTCGAGGTAGACGCGCAGCAGGTCGACGAGCAGATCCTTCTGGTCCTTCGTCAAGCGGCTGACCTTGATGCCCTCCGGCGGTAGCACGAGGTTGTCGCACCCCGCACCACCGACGTGCCGGCCGTTCCACGGCCCGGCGAGCTCGGCAGGCAGGTCCTCCGGCAACAGGGTGGCGCTGAGCAGGAACTCCTGCTCCTGGTCGGCCGTGAGCGCTCGCCGGAACTCCAGTCCTCGCTGCGTCTCGTCATCCAGGGCTCGCACACCCTTGTGCGGGCCCGCGACGGCGACCGTGGGCTCGGCGCCGATGAAAACCGGTGCGAAGACAACTTGACTGTCGACGAAGACGCAGTGCAGGTCGAGATGGTGACCCATCAGCTGCCAGCCCCACGGCGCACCCGAGTCCGGCTCCCCGAACACCGTGAACCAGTAGTTGAACTCCGTCAGGGTGTCGCGATAGTCGTCGACAAGCTCACCGAGTGCCGCGTTCAGTTTCATGGCCGCCCGCACGGACGAGTAGCCCTCGGGGCTCAGGCTCGCCTCGATGACACGAAGCGCGAGGGCGCGCCGCTCGTCGTTGAACCTTTCCAACCGCATGCCCTTCGGTGTCCAGGTCGGCACCGCGTTGGTCCACAGCCTCCACTCCGGCGAGTCCATCGGCAGCTGTCCGATCAGACGCTCGTGCGGCTGCAACGCGTTGAGGTAGGTCATCGCGGCAGCGACAGCAAGGGTGGGGCGCAGGCCGGTGTCGGTGAGCGTGTAGAAGCCTTGTCTCGGCGTGCCGCTCTCGGTGATCCCGACGAATGGCTCGCGGTAGTGCCGTTCACCCGCCGACAGCTCGAACGCCGGCACGGCCGGCAGCAGATCGGCGTAGAGGATCGAGTCCACGATGGGCAGCTCGCCCTTTCGCGTACGCAGCGGGAAGCTCGCTGGGGTCGGGTCCGTCCGGACAGAGTCCGCGAGTTCCTCGACTTGGTGTTCGCTCATGGCGGTTCCTCCGGTGTTCCCGTTCGCGGCTACTCGGTCGGCACCGCAAGCGCGGCGTCCTCGGGCATGAACTGCGGTTGGATGTGGCGGGCTTGGATCAGCCAGCGGCCGTCGACGCGGACAAAGGTGTCTTCGACGTCGGCGACAAGAGCCGGGCTTGTACGCCGTCGCGGCGCCCGGCCGTCTTCCGCGAACAGCAGCAGCGAGGACAGCGCGCGAGCGGAGTTGCCGTCGAAATCGAGCAGATGCAGATTGGTGACGCAGTGCCGCGAGACCCGCGGGCCGCGTGCACTGCGGTTGGCATAGAGATTGTCGATCTCCGTCGTTCCCGTCACGGTCGCGCGGGAGATCGTCAGGGTCGCGTCGCCGGTGAAGTACCTCGACACGCCAGAACCATCGGTGGCGTCGATTTCGTACCACACCGCAGTCACCAACGCCATCAACTCGTCGCGGACCACGCGCATCGAGACCGCCGGCGCGGCCGCGCCGCTGGTGCGAGCGTCGCCGGCTGCTGGATACGGCACGTGCGTCTCGTGTTTGTCCTGAGCCGCGGCAGGTGTCTCGGTTGAGTGCCCGGTGCCGCGCACGGCCGCGGCCGCGGCTGTGGCGCCGGCGCGCAGGAAACTGAGATCGGTGCTGATCGTGATCAGGCTGTATCCGCGGGTGAGGCGGTCCGCTGCGTCGGCGCCGCTGTATGCGGCTCCGCCGAGCGCGATCCCCTTGTCACGGCAGATGGCTTCGGCGCTCTCGATCCCGCGGCGCAGGCCGGGATCGTCGAGACCGCCGCCACTGGACACGGCGAGATCCACTTCACCTATGAAGATCATGTCGATGCCGGGCACCGCCGCGATGGAATCGATGGCTGCGAGCGCGGCGCCGCTCTCGACCTGAGCGATGAGTGTGATCTGGTCGCCGCCTCGGAGGTAATCAGCCAGCCCGGCGGTCCCCCACGAGCCGGCCCGCCCGGACGGGCTCGCCCCACGACGCCCCACTGGCGGGAACCTGACGGCCTGGACGGCAGCCTGCGCGCCTGCGACGTCCTCGACGCGGGGCACGACGACGCCGGCTGCTCCCGCGTCCAACACCGGTTGGACGTGGGCGGCGGTCGCTTCAGGGACACGCACGAACGGTCGCAGCCCAGATGCTCGGGCCGACCCGACCATCTGGGAAACGGTCTCGATGTTGAGCGTCGCATGTTCGAGGTCGATGATCACGAAGTCCAGGCCGGCCGTGGCCAGGAGCTCGACGACCTCGACGGCGGGCAGTTTCACCCAGGTACCGATGAGGGGTGTGGTCCTGTTGCGGGCAGTGTTCATGCCGGTGGCCGCTTCTGGGTGTCGTCCGCGGGCACGTCGTCGGCAGCGGCGTAGTCCGCCGCGTTGAGGACCCAGCCCTGGTCGAGGAAGTCACGGCGCGGTGGCGCGAAGATGTCGAGCAGCTGGTGCAGCCCGTCCCCGACGGCCTGGGTCGTGTGGATGAGCGGCGGGGGAATGACGGTGATCGATGGGCTTTCCACTTGGATGTGTTCATCTGGCCGCCAGTCGGCCAATCGCGACGTCCATGTGGTGCGCAGGTGGTGCACGTACGTTCCGGCGAGGGTGACCGAGCACTGTTCGAAGTCATCGTGCCAGTGGGGTGAGAGACGGTCGGGGTCGCGGGGCTGATGCTCGTCCGGGAACCAGTTGATCATCAGCGACGAGGACCGCAGTATTCGCCCGAGACGACCCGGCTCAGGTTCGACGTCGTTCAATCTGTGGACGCGCATGCGCTCGGACAGAGGTCTGCCCGGTGTGCCCGGGAGCGCCACCAATGGATCCGCGGCTCGGTAGTCGTCGGCGTTGCGTGCCGCGGCAGCCAGTCCTGCGCGGCCGGCCGCAAAAATCCGGACCACCCTCCCGTCGGTGTGGGCCGTCAGGGTGCTGTCGCCCGGCGGGACGATGACGACCGTTGAGGCTGCGGCGTGGACGGTCTCGTCGTCGGTGTCGTGACCGGCGTGACTGACCGAGACGGTTCCGGCGCACACCACGACGATGTGTTCGTCATCGCCTCCTTCCACCGCGAGCCGTTCACCCGCCCGCACATCGGTGAGGGCGACAACGAAGTTCTGGCCGCGCACGACCCAGGTCCGGCCGCCCAGCGGCAGCTCTGCGTCCGGTTTCTCGGCGACGAGATCAAGCACAGTGGCGGCCCGAGCCCTCGACCGCGGTGCTGCCGGGACCGCCTGAGCGCTGGTCAGCGCGGCGCGGGGATCGCCGGCCGGGTACATCGAGCTCACGGTTGGCCTTTCTGCTGGTCTTCGAACGTTCCGCTTCGAACGTTCCGCCGGGACTTCACGGAATGTGCCGATGGGGTCGGGCGTGGCGGACGACCTGGGTCAGGACGTGGCACTGCGCCAACCGCCACGGGGTCCGGCCTTCGACGACATCTCCGACGTTGGCGGGCGGGTCGTGATGTCGCCGGGTTATGCCGACAGCGCGCCGCAGTAAGGAAATACCTGCGGACAGAGGCCCGGCATGCCGCGCTCGCGCTCCCTCTCCGTTCATCGCATCAACACACGGATGCGTGGGGCAGTGGAACGCTACGACGCCGCTGCCATCATGTCAATGCTTTAGTGTCATAACATACATGTCCGCTCCTTAGGTCTGCGCGCCTGCCATGAGACCACGAACCTTGCGTACGGCATTGACATGTAAATATTGCCATGATTGCCTTGACGTCCGCCCCGCCCCGCCACCAGCACTCATGGATCCGCCACGGCTTGGAGACGCCACGAGCCGAGATGCCCACAAGGAGAGCAAGTCGATGAGCGAACTCGTCCCGAGTCCGGAGCTTCCCGGCAGCCATCGTCGAGAGGCGACGCACTCAGGCCTGGTCAGCGAAACCGATGTTTACGTAACCATGCGTGACGGCGTTCGGCTGTGCGTCGACGTGTTCCGGCCTGAGACCGACGAGCCGCTACCGGCCCTGCTGGCGTTCTCCATCTACAACAAGGAGCTCGCCACACCGGAAGCGACCAGCCTTCCGCCCCAGCCCGCCTGGTCCCCGCTCTGGATGGGGCCGACCGAAGCCGGCGACACCCGCTTTCTCACCTCGCGCGGGTACGTCCACGTGGTCGGGATGCCGCGCGGCGTCGGAAAATCCGGGGGTGGCGGCTCGCGTGAGTTCGACTCCTACGATCTGATCGAGTGGATCGCCGCCCAACCCTGGTGCGACGGAAACGTCGGCATGGTCGGTATCTCCGGTTTCGGCGCCGAACAGATGCACGTCGCTCGGCAGAACCCGCCCAGCCTCAAAGCAATCTTTCCCTACGACCCCCGCGGCGCCTACGGAACGCTGGGCGGTTTCCGCGAGGAGCACCCCGGTGGCGTGCTCAGCCTGTTCCGTTACCTGGTCGGGCACTTCGGCGTCTTCCACCAGAACAAGGGCGCGCCCACGCAGCTTCCGCCGGCCCGGGACGCCCTGTGGCGGACGGCGATGGCAAATCCGGACTACCGGATGTACGGCCACATCCTCAACGTGCTGAGCATGAAGGGCCAGCACATGCCGGCCATCTTCGAAACCCTGATCGACCCCTTCGAGGAGCCCGGCACCGTCGAACGCAGCGAGGCGGAGTTCGACACCATCAAGATTCCCGTCTACACCGGCGCCGGCTGGTACGGCTACACCTACAAGACGCACCTGCAAGGCGCCCAGAGCTACTGGCGGCACCTGAAGGACATCCCGAAGAAGCTCCTCTTCCTCGGACACGCGCACCTTGAGCGTCCCTTCCACGGCCTGCACCACGAGATCGTGCGGTGGTACGACCACTGGCTCAAGGGCATCGATACCGGCATCCTGGACGAACCGCCGGTCAGGTACTGGGTCAGCGGCGCCAACGAATGGCGCACCGGCACCGACTGGCCACTGCCCGAGACCGAGTGGACCAAGCTGTACCTCACCAGCTGGGAACGGTTGCGCAGCCAGGAGTTCACCCCGGGCTCGGCCGACGACCTGATCCCCCCTGACTCGTTCGTTCAGATGCCGCTGACCCACACGCGCGACGTGGCGAAGCTTCGCTTCATGACCGACCCACTCCCCCACGACGTGCTGATCGCCGGCCCGTCAAAGCTCAAGCTGTGGGCGGCGATCGATCAGGAGGACACCAACTGGATCATCGTCCTCAAGGACGTGGGGCCGGACCCGTCGGTGCGCACGGCTCGAGAGGGCGAGTTCGACATTCCCCAGGGCCTGCCCGAGCGGGAGCTGACCCGCGGGTGGCTGAAGGCGACGAACCGGGCGCTGGACGCCGAGCGGAGCACACCCTGGAAGCCGTTTCACAAGCTCACTCGGGACGCGGCCCAGCCGGTGGTCCCCGGTGAGGTCGTCGAGTACGACATCGAGATCCTCGCGACCGCGAACCTCTTCCGAGCCGGTCACCGCATCTGCGTCGAAATCACGAGCATGGACCGCCCGACCGGGGTCGCGGGTGCCACCGATGTGGAGTACGTGCCGTATCACATCTGCAGCTCGAAGACGACCTTGCACCACGTCTTCCACAACACCCAGTACCCCTCCCACCTGCTCTTGCCGGTCGTCCCCACGGTGCCCGGCCCTCAGGAGTCCAGCTCGGGGCCGGCCTGAGCCGAGCAGCCGGCAGACCCCGGGAACCGAAGACATGAGCCGGCCTACGAGGTGCTCCTGAGCCGCGATGCCTGCTCGCACAAGCGAGATGCCGCTGAGCAATACGGTGCAGGGGGCCCGCGCCGGCACCGCCAGACCCCTCCCAGGGCATCCCGTCATATCCATCACAACACCGATCACCCCGAACAGGAGAGCTCATGGCAGAGAATCTCGTCGCCTCTCTGGACCTCACGCCGGCCTCGACCACCCGCAAGATCAGGCGGGTCGTGACCGGGACCAACGGCGCAGGAGAGTCTGTGGTGGTGATCGACGGCATCAGTCCGCACACCAGTTGCCAGGCCGGCAGCGACCAGTTCGTCGTCACCCAACTCTGGCGCACGACCGAGACTCCGGCCGACAACAGCCAGCCGGCGGTCGACCTTCCGTCCGAACCCCTGCCGGTAACACCCCCGCAGCACGGTTCGGTGTTCCGTACCGTGGAGTTCCCGCCTGACTCCCTCTGGCGCGCGCCGGGCCCCGAGGGGGAGGAAATGGCTCGCCGGCAGATCCATGCCACGGACTCCATCGACTACTGCATCGTTCTCAGCGGCGAGATCTGGGCGATGCTCGACGCCCAGGAGACGAAGCTGTCCGCCGGTGACGTTCTCGTCCAACGAGGAACCAACCACGCGTGGTCCAACCGCTCCAACGAGCCATGCCTCGTCGCGTTCGTGCTGATCGGCGGCAACGCCGTCGGATGACCGCGTTCGCACACCTGGGTCTCGCCCGTCCGCCGAAGCATGTGCCGAAGACCGAAAACGACCGGCCAAGACCGTGCGTCAAGTGCGACCCCTCCAGTGCCCAAGGAACCAGCGGTGACCTCGGCAGGCGCCTGATGCGGGGTGACGGATGCAGCCGACCCTGAACCCGCCTGCCTATCTTGCTCAGGCGGGGTCAGGCTCGTGCAACCCGTGCGGATGCCGCATCCATTGCCGGCTCGACGTCGTCTCCGTACCGTCGCTCGTACTCGTCGAGAGCCCTGAGGGCGCGTTGAGCCCAAGCGATCTCGAGCTCGGCCCGCTCGACATCGCCGTCGTAGGCAAACTCCCGAAGAAGGATGGTCAGCTCCTGCTGGCGCGGCGACCTGCCTTCGAGCCTCTTCTGTACCCGCTCGTGGGAACCAGCCGAAATCGCCTCCCGAACCGCCCGAACACGGTCCCGGAGCTGCACATAGTGGTCGAGATGCGCCCGCAGGTGGCGTTTGACCACCGCTACCGACGCCAGGTCGGAGAAGATCAACTGGATGCGCTCGGGATCGCGGTTCGGGCGGTAGTCCGGCCCGCCGGTCACCCATGAGACCAAAGCCTTGAGCCCCTCATCAGTGATCGAATAGATCCGCTTCTCGAGCTTCTCGCCGACGGTGGTCAGCGAGCCGGCGATCAAGCCGGCCTCCTCTAGGCGCTTCAGCTCCGGGTAGATCTGACTGTGCGACGCCGACCAGAACCAGCCCAGTCCCAGGCCGAACTGGCGGGCGAGGTCATAGCCCGACGAGGGGGCGGTTGAGAGCGAGCCGAGTATCGTGTATCGGAGAGACACATGTTCGACGTTACACGATTCGAAGCCCTTCACTCCAGACGCAAGACGCTGGACGCGCACCGGAGAAACCACCGCGGCGGTCAGTCGACGCCAGAGCAAGCCGCGCACACGGTATCCGCAGGACGGCGCACGAAGGTGGGGCTCGATGATTGGCCTGATGATCCGGACTCGTACAGGTGCCGTGCTGTGCGAGAGTGCCGGTTGACGTGCACGAATTCCCTATGGTCGAGGGCCAGGCCGGCACAGGGCGCAAACGCTTGCGCGGCGTCCGCCGTCGCCGGCCCGCTCCTCCGGCCAGGCGCAGCCCGAAACATGCCTTGGCCGCCCGTCCTGCGGCCCCCGGATCAGGCGGAGCTGCGAAGAACCCGCCAACGGCCGACGCTCCAACGATCCTGTCTTGCTCAACATGCATATCTCGACATGTAACTAATGCGGTGAAACCGGCGAGGTGATCCGTGTCTGTACCGTGGCCGACGAGCCTATGCGGGACGTGCCGACACCGATGCCGCCAGATGCAGGTGTCGCTGCGGCGGCGAGGCCCTGGTAGACCTCGTCCGGCCCGCCGGCAGCACTCGCATCTCCCGGCATCCTCGTCGACCACCGCGGACGACAGCTGGCCAAAGGCCGTCGAGAACGCGCTGCAATCACACAACTGGCCCTCCTTCCAGCCGTGTGCGACTGCCCGTCCCCTGACTGATCGGCGCGGGGGGCAGACGGGCGCCGATCCCGGGAAGCTCAGGACGAGGTTTCGGGGGCGAGGTCAAGCAGGCACTGCCGGAGCCAGCGGTGCCCAGAGTCCTGTTCGGTGCGTTTCGTCCAAGCCATGATCTGGGTGATCGGTTGCATCTGGGGCGGTGGCGGCTCGAGGAGGCGGATGCCGGCCGGTTCGGCGACCTGTCGCCCCAAAGACTCGACCACGAGTGTGACGAGGCGGGTTCCCTTGAGGAGGAAGGGCGCCAGCAAGGATCCGGCTGTGATCGTCACGTTGTGCGGGATGCCCAGGAAGTCGAGCTGACTCTCGGCCAGCGACCGAGCGTTCGCCGAGGAGGTGGCAAGATAGGGCAGCACGCTGAACTGCTCCCGAGTGATGCTGTCAGCGACGTCTGGGTGATCACGATCGACCGCGAGCACGAGCCTGTCTTTGAACAACACCTGGGTCAGGAAGTCACGGCTTTGGTGCTGAAGGACCTCTCGCGGGATCAGTAGCAGGTCGACGTTCTCGCGGCGGAGCTGATCGGCGGGATCGTCACTGGTCGGACGCAAGAGCAACCGAACCCCCGGTGCCTCGTGAGCGAGCCGACTGACGAGCGGCCGCAGGAAAGTCACGGTGATGTAGTCGTCGGCCATGACGGTGAAGGTCCGCTTGGCCGTTCCGGGGTTGAAGGTCTCGCGCAACGAGAGCACGTCGTTGATCTCGACGAGGATGTCGCGTACGCGGGGCGCGAGCACTTCCGCGAACGGCGTCGGCACCAGGCCGCGACCATCCCGCACCATCACCGGGTCGTTCAGGGCCTTCCGGAGTCGCGCGAGTGTTGAACTCATCGCCGATTGCCCGATCGAGAGTCGCTCAGCGGCCCGGGTCACACTGCGTTCAGTCATCAGCGTGTCGAACGCCACCAGCAGGTTGAGGTCGATGCGGCGCAGATCCATGCCGGGACGATACATCACTGAGATCAATCCCAACTATCGGTGGAGATTGATTGTGAATGTTCAAATAGTGACATATCTTTCTGGACATGGTTGCGGCGCCCGGGACAGGCGACGTCGAGACTCGGGCGCGCTGGATTCAAAGGAGAATCACGTGGTCAAACCGCTCATCACTCATCTGCGGCATGTGGGGATCGCGATGCCCGATCTCGACCGCCAGCTCGCCTTCTACCGGGACACGTGGGGCTTGACCCACGTCGAGTCCGACACCGGTGTGCACTTCCTCGCCGCCGAGGGCTCTCCTGAGAATTACATCGTGCGGCTGCGCAAGGACGACCAGAAGCGCATGGATCTGGTCGCCTTCGGTGCGGCGAACGCGGCCGACGTGGACACGCTCTGCAACCAGCTTCGTGCGGACGGCGTCCAGATCATCCACGAGCCGACCCGTGTGGACACTCCCGGCGGGGGCTACGGCTTCCGGTTCTTCGACTGCGACGGCCGGGTCGTCGAGGTGTCCGCCGACGTCGCCACGCGGGAGTTCCGCAGCATCGAGGAGCGTGAGCTGGTTCCGGTCCGGCTTTCGCACTTCGTGATCAACTCGAACAATCCCGAAGCCACGGTCGACTGGTACATCAAGCACCTCGGCTTCAAGCTGTCCGACACACTCTGCCTCGGCGCGCGCGGCGGCTTCATGTGGTTCATGCGGTGCAACGACTGGCACCACTCCCTGGCCATCGCACGCGGGCCGCACACGGCGATCAACCACATCTCCTTCGAGCTCCGCGGCCTTGACGAGTTCATGCGGGGCACTGGGCGCCTGCTGCGCCAGGGCACCCAGATGATCTGGGGGCCCGGCCGCCACAAAGCGGGGGACAACACCTTTTCCTACTTCTTCGACCGAGTGGGCAACTGCGTCGAGATCACCACCGAGCTCGAGGAGGTCGACTGGGACAAGTGGCACCCCTCCGTCTACGACATCACCACCAATGCCGACTACAGCGATCAGTGGGGCACGGCGAACCCGATGAACGAGTTCGTCTCCAAGCAGCAGTTCAACGATCCGGACCGTGGCGTCTTTGTCGCGCCCCCGCTCTGACGACGAGATGGGCGATGACGTCCTGTGAGTACAAGACGCGGACGTTCGCTGCGCCCAGCGACGTTCTGCTTCGACGAGTTCGAGAAGAGCACGCAGAACGAGCTCATCCCGGTCGGGATCGTCAACAGCGATGCCCGGTCGGGCGATCGTGGCCGGCCAAGGCCCGTTCAACCGACACGTGATCAAGGCGCCGGAGGTCTGAAATGTTCCGCTACTTTCCCACCAATTACGTGTGGAGCCTGTCGGTCAGCATCGCCATGAACTGTGGCGGTCAGATCGGCGAGGTCGACCAGATCAGCGCGCCCCTGGCCGACATCGCCAAAGAGGGAGACGACGCCGGCACCGAGAAGCTCTTCTGGTCCTGGGTGAACTTCGCCGACTCCCTCGCAGAACGCGCTGAGAAGGAAGTCGCCGCACAGCACCCGCTTTCCGCCGGCCCGCTCTACCACCGCGCCTCGGTCTACTACTTCGTCGCGGAGCGGATGCAGAGCCGTGACTTCGGCCCCCGCAAGGAGGCGTACCGGAAGTCCGTTGAGGCGATGAAGGCAGCGATCGAGCACAACCGGTACCGGGCCGAGTACGTCGAGATTCCCTACGAGGACGCCTCCTTCCCCGCGATCTTCACCTGGCCCGAAGGGAATCCCCCCGAGGGTGGCTGGCCGGTGATGGTCTACTGCAACGGCCTGGACTCCATGAAGGAGTTGCTCTTCACCAGCGGCCTGCCGACCGAGTTGTCACGCCGTGGGGTGGCGACGCTCTGCGTCGATCAGCCCGGTACGGGAGCCGCGCTCCGCGAGCGCGACATGCACGCCATCCACGACTCGGAGCGGTGGGCGGGAGCCGCGATCGACTACCTGGAGACCCGGCCCGATGTGAACGCGGAGCGCATCGGCATGAGCGGTGTCTCGCTCGGCGGTTACTACGCACCGCGTGCGGCCGCCTTCGAGAAGCGTTTCAAGCTCTGTGCGGTCTGGGGCGCCAACTACAACTGGGGCGAACTGCAGAAACGTCGTCTCCAGCGTGAGGGCGAGAACCCGGTGCCGCACTACTGGGACCACGTCCAGTGGGTGTTCGGCAAGGAGAGCCTGGACGAGTTCATGGCCTTCGCCCCGAGCATGACCCTGGAGGGCGTGGTCGAGGAGATCACGGTCCCCTTCCTGGTCACCCACGGCGAGGACGACCGACAGATCCCGATGGAGTTCGCGACACCGGAGTACGAGAACGCCGTGAACAGTCCCGACCGCCACTGGAAGTTGTTCAGCACGGTCGAGGGCGGCTCATCGCACGCCGGCTCTGACAACGAGTCCGTTCCGGCGAACTACATCGCCGACTGGGTCAGCGACCGCCTTTGACTCGGCATGCCCGAGCACTGACGTGAGCACGAGCACCCACCGAGTGGCCGTCGTGACCGGCGCTGCCAAGGGCATCGGAGAGCCGAGACATGGTCCATGCCCAGTCCGCGGACGCGGCTCGCCACCTCCTTCGGCCGTATCCGCCGCTAGAAAGAGAGTCTGAGATCCCCTGACATGAACGCCAAGACAACCGGGACGACACGAGCCGAGGAAGCAAAGGTGGGCAAGCGGGTCGCCATCATCGGGGCGGGGCCCGGTGGCCTCTCCGCTGCAATCGCCTTCCAGCAGGCAGGTTTCCATGTGCGGATCTTCGAGCGCCACTCCAAGGTCAAGGGCCTGGGCGGAGCGATCATCCTCAATGCCATCGCCCTCAACATCATGCGCTCCTACGCCGCCGACATCAGCGACACCTTCACCGGCCACAACCAGAAGTTCCGGAGCCACGACGGGCGCTACAAGCGTGTCGTCTTCCCCGAGGACCACGATCTGCTCAGGCAGGCCGGGGCGACCGGGTGGGCCTCCGGGATGATCCGGTCGGAGCTCTACGACAGGCTCGTCGGAGCGGTCAAGGAGGGGTCGATCGTCCCGAACCACGAGCTCACCGCATTCGAGGACCGTGGCAAGGACGTGCTGCTTCACTTCGCCAACGGGCAGGACTATGTCGCGGACATTCTCGTCGGCGCCGACGGCATCGACTCGTTGGTCCGGCAGAAGTTGTTCGGAGAGGGGCCCGCCAAGCACCTCGGCATCGCGGTCTGGCTCGGCTGGACCGACGGCGCCGAGATCGACCGCGACATGCAGTACATGCGCCACTCGGACAAGCACCAGTTCGGGTATGCGCCCCTCAAGTTCCAGGGGGCGGACTGTGTCGAGTGGTGGTTCGTCGAGCCCTGCACCGAGACACAGCCCATGCCGGACGATGTCCGCTCCTACATCGGTGAGCGCATCGCCGACTTCGAGAGTCCCGTCGACAAGATCTTCGCAGCGACCGAGCTCGATGAAGCCCACATCTTCCGCTGGGTGGTCAAGTGGCGAGACCCGTTGAAGACGTGGACCCGCGGCCGAGTGACCTTGCTGGGTGATGCCGGCCACCCCACCTCGCCTTACGCCAGTTACGGAGCGGGCATGGCGCTCGAGGACGGCTTCTTCCTCGGCAGGTACTTCAACGGCGTCGACCTCTCCGACTCCGCGCAGGTCGCCGACGCGTTTGCGAAGTACGAGGACCAGCGCCTGAAGTACACCAACAAGGTCACTGCCAACGCGCGCCGGACCGGTTGGATCTTCCACAATGCCCCTTGGCTCGTGCGCCGAATCCGTGACTTCCTGCTCAACCACACGCCGATTCCCAACAAGGTGATCGGGGACCAGTACACCAAGGAGGGCTACGCCCTCTGGCATGCCCTCATCGAGACCGGAGCGATCTCCGCTCACGACTCGCAGCCGACCGGGGAGAAGTCCGAGAACGACCACGTCGCCTGACGGGTCGCCCAGTACGCGGACACCGAGCTCGACAGTGGCGTAGAAGCCGGCTTTGACCCGGGCCGCGGGTACGGGGCGGCGATGGCGACCTGCGGCCCTCGCCCGCGCCGCCATCGCAGGCCCGGTGGAAGACCGGGATGCCGCCGTCGCGGTGACGGCCACGGCGTGGGATGCCTCAGATCGACCCCGGTCCTTGGGATGACCGCATCTGACGTGTGCCGCCTCACGCTCCGCCGAGGAGTCCAAGCACACCTGCTCGAACTCCTCGGCATCGAAACCCGGCACGGCCCCGCCGGCGAGAGACCTCATACGCCATGCGCGAAGTCACCGGCCAGAGGTCGTATCCACCGTGCTCTCCGCGTCGTCTCCGTAACGTCGCTCGTACTCATCGAGTGCTCGGAGGGCACGTTGAGCCCAGGCGATCTCCAGCTCGGCGCGTTCGACATCGCCGTCGTAAGCGAACTCCCGAAGGAGGATGGTGAGCTCTCTTTGACGTGGTGACTTGCCTTGCAGCCGCTTCTGCACCCGCTCGTGCTCACCCTCGGTGATGGCCTCCCGAACCGGTCGCACGCGGTCACGGCGCTGGACGAAGTGGTCGCGGTGCGCCCTCAAGTGGCGTCTGATCGCCTCCACGGAGGCCAGGTCGGAGAAAATCAGCTGTAGCCGTTCGGGGTCACGGTTGGGACGGTAGTGGGGTCGGTCCGTGACCCATGAAAGGAGTTCGTCGAGTCCCTTCTCGGTGATCGAGTAGACCCGCTTCTCCAACTTCTCCCCCACTGTGGTGAGCGATCCGTCAATCAGGCCGGCCTCCTCCAGGCGCTTGAGCTCTGGATAGATCTGGCTGTGTGAGGCCGACCAGAACCAGCCCAGCCCCAAGCTGAATTGGCGGGCGAGATCGTACCCGGACGAGGGTGCCGAGGTGAGGGACCCGAGGATCGCATAGCGAAGAGACACATGTACAAGGTTACACATGTCATCCTTGCACCGATCGCCATGCAGGTCCGCTCTCGACCCGAAGATTTCCCGTGATGACCGTCGACCAGCCGCCGTCGACGACGAGATTTCACGCCGGTGATGCGGAACGCCTCGTTCGATGCGAGGAAACGGCCGCGTCGACCACCTCGTCGGTCAGGCCGACCCCGCCGCGAGGGATGTGGCGGGCGATCACGCCTCCTCCGTGACGTCCAGCGGGCCGGGGGCCAGGACCGTTCCGTCCGCCTCGGCGACCAGCCGCCGAGTCCTTTCTGGCCAGATCCGGACAGCTCCCAGCGAATTCCCAGCTTCCTTCCCGCGTTGATGCGGCTCTCTGAATGTCCGCACCCCGCGGGCGTGATGATCCCCGGCCGTCCTCTCGAAGCGTGGGGACAACCGCGTCGCGTGGATTCCGGCTCACCGAGTGCATTCGGACCGACCGTCGAAGTCAACGTAGGACAAAGGACGCTGAGAGCCTGTCAGGCCACGGAACCAGTGCCTCCAATCATGTACGAACCGTGATGGAGATCGCCTTGTGCGGACAGCCGGGTGGCCGTATTGTCCCAAATCGGATTGCTGTGCGAGGCCGCCGACGCATCGTGCCCGTGCCCAGCCCGCACGGCTCGAACTGTTCTCGTGGGGGGACCAGTCGTGAGTGGTGCACATCGTTTGTGGGAGAGATCCGTTTCGCCGAGACGCCGGGCCGCCCGGCCGTTCGCCAGGGCGGCCGCCGTCGTCACCGCCGTGCTGGCGGTTCTGCTCGCGCTGTGCGGTTCAGCCACGGCCGCTCCGGCCGCGGCAGCCGGGGACAGCATCGGCAGCGCCGGCCTGCTGACCGGGACCGTCACCGGGAACCTGGTGAACGGTTCCAATGACTGGTGGGTGATCTACGCCGCCTCGCCGGGGGCCGCGGTGACCGCCACGGTGCGCAGCACCGCCGCCTCGAACGCCTCCTGCGCGGGCCTCCAGGCCGTGCTCTACAACGCGGACGGCACCCGGAGCGGCCAGCTCAACTCCACGGGCGGGATCAGCGCCGGCACCTCCGCCCAGCTCGCCGGACGGCAACTGGGCGCGGACCGCTACTACGTGGCGGTCACCACCTGGGGCTGCACCTCGGTGGCCCCCTACAGCCTGGAACTCACCGCCGGCGGGGGCCCGGCGCTCGACCCGCCCGCCCTGCACGTCCAGGCGGGGCGCTCGATCGGCTCCGCCTGGCCCCCGCTGCAGGGCGGCAACTCCTACAGCGGCACCTTGAGCGGCAACGGCAGCCAGGACTGGTACGTCCTCTACAAGAAGGCCGACAGCAACCTGGCGACACTGCGGGTGCAGAACACCACCGCCGACACCACCATCGCCTGCGGCGGCATCACCGCGAACGTCTACGGATCGACGGGCACCGGCAACCCGGTGCAGTCGGCGTCCATGCCCGCCGACGGAGCGGTCACCTTCACCCTGCCCGCGACCGAGGCCGGCGACGCCCAGGGACGATACTTCGTGGACCTGGTGCCGTGGGGCTGCAACACCGGCGGCCAGACCTACACGGTGGAGCCCGAGTCCGCCGCCGAGTGGGCCGCCCCGGCCGCGGTGCCGGGCGGCACGGCCGTGGCGGGCACCACGATCGGCTCCGCCTGGCCCCCGCTGCACGGCGGCACGCTCTACGGCGGCACGGTCGACGGCGGCGGCACCGAGGACTGGCTGGTGCTGTACAAGAAGCAGGACTCCGCCACCGCGACCGTCCGGGTGCAGAACACCACGGTGGACGGCTCCGCCGCCTGCGGGGGCCTCACCGCCACGCTGTACGGGTCCGCGGGCACCGTTAACTCCGTGCAGTCGGCGTCGCTGCCCGCCAACGCCACCACCACGTTCACCGTCCCCGGCAACGAGGCCGGTGACGCCCAGGGGCGGTACTTCGTGGACCTGGTGCCGTGGGGCTGCAACACCGGCGGCCAGACCTACACGGTGGAGGCCGAGTCCGCCGCCGAGTGGGCCGTCCCGGCACGGACACCGACCGCCGAGGCCCGTGCCGCCGGCAGCGCAGCCGCCGCCTGGCCGCCGCTGCCGGGCGGTGTCGCCTCCACGCAGCACCTGGCCTCCGGCAGCGGCCAGGACTGGTACGTCCTCTACAAGAAGTCCGACGCGGTCACCGCGACGGTCCGGGTACAGAACACCACCGTGAAGGGCTCGCTGCCCTGCGACGGACTGACGGCCACCCTGTGGGGGGCGACCGGCACCCAGCAGATCAGCTCGGCCTCCCTGCCCGCCAACAGCACCCACGGCTTCGTCCTGCCCGGGCAGGAGACCGGCAGCAGCGCCGGCCGCTACTACGTCGAGATCACCCCGTGGGGCTGCAACAGCCTCGGCCAGGGCTACACCATCGAGCCGGAAGCGGCGGGCGAGTTCAACGCGGCCTCCCACACCCTGCCCGTCGGCCCGAACCGCACGGCCGCGGCGGGCCCGCTGGCGGGCAGCACCAACTACACCACCTCGCTGACCTCGGCGACGGCCCAGCAGTGGGCCTACTTCCACGCCAACAGCGCGGGTTCGCTGCTGGTCCAGAACACCACCACCGGCACCGGCGGCTGCCGGACCCTGCACGTCGCGCTCGCCCATACCGGTTCCACCACGCTGACCGCCACCCCGGCACCCGGCGCCGTGGCCGAGCTCTCCGTCCACGCCGCCGGCGACTACGCCGTCGAGCTGACCACCGGCGGCTGCACGGCCTCACCCGCCATCGGGGCGCTGCTGGAGCTGTCCGGCAGCTTCCGCGGCCCGGTGCTCAGCCTCTCCCCGACCACCCTCAAGACGGCGGCGGTCAACAAGAGCTACAGCACCACGGTCAAGGCGTCCGGCGGCAAGGCCCCGTACACCTACACCGCCGCCACCGCCCTGCCGGCCGGCCTCACCCTGAAGCGCACGACCGGTGCCATCACCGGCACGCCGACCAAGTCCGGCAGCTACACCTTCATGCTCGCTGTCGCCGACGCCACCACACCCACCCATGCCACGCTCACGGTGAAGATCTCCCTCAAGGTCGCCTGACCCCCACCACGTCCGCCGCTCGCCCCGCGAGCGGCGGACGACGGCCGTCCACCACCGAGCGATACCGGCCGACACCGCACGACACTCATCGCACCTCCCCATCCCTTGAACACAGGACCGAGTGGGGGCGACGAGTCGCCCTGGTCGTTGTAAAGAGCAGGCCGGTGGCCCGCCCGGCCCCGGCACCCGCCCCTCGGCGCCGGGGAACCGGCGGAGTGCAGTCGAGCGCAGCCACCGTTGTGGTCAGCCGTCCCCCGCGATCCGGTGGGGTGTCGTCGTCACGACGCCGACGCCGTCGCGACGAGCACTTCGACAGTGGCGAAGCCGAGGCCGCCGCCACGGTGACCAGGAGAAAGTCCGTCTCCGTATGCCTCGGACGCTGTCATGCGTGCTCCAGAGTCCGGGTGTCGGTATCGGAGCCGGTGTCCGCTGCGGCCGGCGGGACCCGGCGGCGGGCGGCCGGAAGCCGCACCGCCCGGCAGATCAGCGGCCAGGCTCCCTGGGGGGCGAAGCGCACGATGAGGATCAGCAGGATGCCCTCGATGACCAGGGAGAGCGTCTGCTGGTCCTGGAGCAGGCGGGTCAGCCCGTAGTAGACGACGCCCACGCCGACTACCGGTCCGAGTACCGTGCCCGCGCCGCCGACCACGGACATGAGGACGGCGTTCAGGCTCCAGTTGACACTGGCCACGCCGTCCGGGGAGATGACGACGAACTGGAACGCGATCACTGCTCCGGCCAGGCCGGTGAGTGCGCTGGTGGGCACCAACGCGGCAAGCCGGTGCCGGTAGACGGGGACGCCGAGCCCGGCGGCGGCCGGTTCGTTGTCGCGTACGGCGGCGAGGCGCAGGCCGAAGGCGCTGTGGCGGACGTAGAGGGTGAGGGCCATGGACAGGGCGGCGACGACGACCGCGATCTGGTACAGGTTGCCGCCGCTGGGGATCCTCTCCGTGGGCAGGGTCAGGCCGCTGGCGCCGCCGGCCCAGTTCCAGTTGCTGAGGAGGGCCTGGACGGCGATGGAGATGGCCAGTGTGCCCACGGCGAAGTAGTCGCCGCGCAGGCGCAGGAGCGGTACGGCGAGCAGGAGGGCGAGCAGCATCGCGCCGACGCCCGCGCCGAGCAGGGCCACCGGCCAGGGCAGATCCGTGTGGACGAGGAGGAGAGCGGTGGTGTAGCCGCCGGTCGCCATGAAGGCGGCGGCGCCGAGGGAGATCTGGCCGCTGAAGCCGGCGAGCACGTTCCAGGCCTGGGCGATCGCGAGATACGTCAGCAGGGTGACGCCCAGGTCCAGTTGCCCGAGGCCGAGCATCGGGGCGAGGGCGAAGGCGATGACCGTGAGCAGGGCGAGGGTGGCCGCGGGCCACAGGCCCGCCGGTTTCCCTCGTGGTATCGGCCGGGTTTTCATCCGGTGGCCGCCTTTCGGAACAGGCCTTGGGGGCGTACGGCGAGGACGAGGAAGAAGGCGAGGTAGACGACGACGTCGCGCATGCCGCCGCCGAACAGTCCCACGCTGACCGACTGCAGGACGCCGAGGGCGATGCCGGCGAGGAAGACGCCGCCGACGCGGCCGATGCCTGCCAGTGCCATCACGGCCATTCCGGTCAGCAGCAACGGCATCCCGCTGGTGGGAGTGAAACTCTGGGCGACGCCGGTCAGGACTCCGCCGGCCGCGGCCAGGGCAGCGGCGCCGGCGAAGGTCATGGCGTAGACCGTCGGCACGTTGATGCCGAGCACGGCGGCCGTGGCCGGGTCAGCCGAAGCCGCTCTGACCGCGCTGCCGGCGCGCGTGCGGGTCAGGACCAGGTGGGTGGCAGCGCACAGGAGGCTGGTCAGCGCGAAGGCGATCAGATAGATCGTCTGGATGCGTACGCCGAGGATCGAGATGCCGGAGTCGGCGTAGGGGGCGGAAAGGCTCTTGGGGTGGGTGCCGAAAGCGCCCTGGAAAAGTGCCTGGGCGAGCAGGGACAACCCGAAGGTACCCACCAGCGGTGCGGTGTTGCTCCCCTTGAGGAGCGGTGTGAGCAGGTACCGCTGGAGCGGGTAGGCGATCAGGGCGACGCCCGCCATGGCGAGCGGCAGGGCCAGCAGCGGGTCCCAGCCGGCTCCGGCCACGAGCAGGGAGGCAAGATAGGCGCCGCCGATGACGAGTTCGCCGTGCGCCAGGTTCATCAGACCGAGGACGCCGAAGACCAGGGAGATACCCAGTCCGATCAGGGCGTACAGGCCGCCGGCGAGGATACCGGCGGCCAGGACGTCGAGGCTCACGATGTGCTCCGTTCGCTCACGCTCGCAGGGTGTCGTATCGAGTCCATGCCGGGCCTCAGTTGAGTCCGGACAGCGGGCCGAGCGGCTTCGCGCCCTTGGCCGGCCAGACCTGCTTGATGGCCCCGTCGTTCCACTGGCCGATGAAGGTCGGCGTGGCGCTCTTGTTGTCCACGAACTTCACCGGGCCCTGGGCTGAGACAGTGGTGCTCTTGGCCAGTGCCTTGTTGACAGCCTCGTGGTCGGTGCTTCCGGCGGTCTTGATGGCGTCGAGAAGGATGGTCGCCTCGTGCAGGCCGAGGGCGACCGAGCCGAGGTCGGTGAGGTTGGTGTACTTCTTGCCGTACTTGCTGACGATGAGGCCGGTGTCCGGAAGCCCGGCCGAGTTGGACCAGTTCAGCTGGACGAGGGTGCCGTTGCCCAGCTTGCCGAGAGAGCCCCAGCCGGGCGTCTGGGCGCAGTTCAGGCCGATGGCGACCTTCGGCTTGTAGGCGAGCGCCTTCATCTGCTTCCACATGGCGAAGCAGTCCTGCGGGGCCATGGAAGCGATCAGCACCTGCGAGCCCGAGGACTTCCCGGAGTTGATGACGTCGGAGAAGTCCGTGGTGCCGGCGGGCACGGCTTTGGTGGCGGAGATGGTGAAGCCGGCCTTCTTGCCGGCCGTCCCCCACATCTTCCCGGCCGAGATGCCCTGGGCGTCGTTGCTGGTGACGATCAACGTCTTCTTGTTGGTCTTCGCTCCGGCGGCGACCGTGTAGAAGCCCTTGGCGCCGTCGGCGAGCGACTGGAAGGAGTCCCAGGTGTAGCCCTTGCCCTTGGGCAGCAGTTCGATGGGCAGGGCACCCATCACCAGCGGCACCTTCAGCGCGTCGGCCTGGCCCTGCATGTCGATGTTCTGCTGGCAGCACGATCCCAGCAGCCCCACGGCCTTGTCGCTGAGCACCAGGGAACGGACCTGCTGGACCATGGTGTTGGTGTCGCTGCGGTTGTCGAGGATTTTCAGCTCGACCTTGCGCTTCTTCCCGCCCACCTCGAGCCCGCCCTTGGCGTTCACCTGCTGCACCGCCAGGAGGTAGCCGTCGCGGATCTGCTTGTTCACGAAGGCGCCGGACAGCTGGATGCTGGTCCCGATGACGATGGGGCCATCACCGTTGTCGGAGCCGCCGCTGCTCGTCGAGGCGTTGCCCGCACAGCCCGCCGTGAGGGCGAGGACCGCTGTGGTGCTGATCGCGAGGGTGCGGCGGGAGCTGGGTCTGGTCACGAGGACTCTCCTTCGGTGGTGCTGAGCGGAGTGGGAGTGGGAGGAGAAGAAGGGGACAGGGGTACGGCGTTCGCGGCGTTGTCGTCGGCGGTGCCGAAGTAGGCGGCGTCCAGGGCCTCGTCGCTGAGCAGGCCGGCCGGGTCACCGCTGTAGGAGATGCGGCCGCGGGACAGCACGACCGCGTGGTCGGCGATGCCCAGCGCTCGTTTGACGTTCTGTTCGACCAGTACGATGGCGACGCCCTGGGAGTTGATCTCGTCCAGTGCCCCGTAGAGGGCGTCGATGGCCACGGGCGCGAGGCCGAGTGAGATCTCGTCGCAGATCAGCACCTGTGGGTCGGCCATCAGGGCGCGTCCCACGGCCAGCATCTGCTGCTGGCCGCCGGACATGGTCGTGGCCTGCTGCGTGGCACGCTCGGCCAGCACCGGGAAGATGGCATGGACCCGCTCCATACGGGCCCGCACCTCGTCCTTGCCCAGCGCGAGCGGAGCACCGAGCATCAGATTCTCGGCAACGGTGAGACCGGGGAAGATGCGGCGGCCTTCCTGGCAGTACGCGATCCCCAGGCGCGCCCGGTCGTGGGTGGGCATACCCGTGATGTCCTTGCCGAAGGCGTGCACCGAACCCGATCTCGCCTCGACAGTGCCCATGATCGTGGCACACAGCGTCGACTTGCCGGCACCGTTGGCACCCAGGACGGTCACGATCTGCCCCGCATCGACGCGCATCGTGAAGTCCCGCAGGGCGACCATGTCGCCGTAGGCCGCACTGACCGTGTCCAACGCGAGCACGGCACCGGTGTCGGAGGTCGAGACGGCGGCCGGGGTGCGGGTGGGCGGCGCCTGGGTCTTGTCGCCGTCGCCGAGGTAGACGGCCCGCACCTCCTCGTTGGCGGCGATCTCGGCCGGTGTGCCCTCGGCCAGGGGCCGGCCCCAGTTGAGCACCAGCACGCGGTCGACGAGCTCCCGTACGACCCGCTCGATGTGCTCGACCAGGAGCATGGTGATTCCCCGGTCGTGAACCTGGCGGATCAGGTCAATGGCCTCGTCCAGTTCGCGGCCGACGAGCCCGGCCGCGACCTCGTCGAACATCAGCACCCGGGGACGGGTGGCGAGGGCCCGGGCCACCTCCAGCCGCTTGAGGTCCAGGACCCGCAGCGAGTCGGCCGGACGGGACGCCTTGGTGTCCAGCCGGCACAGAGCGAGGATCTCGTCGATCTCACCGGAATGCAGGTGCGGCCGGCCCGCCATGGCTCCGATGCGCACGTTCTCCTGGACAGTGAGGCCGTGGAAGGGCCGCGGGACCTGATGCGCCAACGCGACACCACTGCGGGTGATGCGGTGCGCCGGCATCCGGTCCAGCCGCCGCTCCCCCAGCCAGATCTCTCCCTCGGTGGGGCGGTGCACGCCGGCGATCAGCTTCAGCAGTGTGCTCTTGCCCGCGCCGTTGGGCCCGATGACGGCGACCGCCTCTCCGGACGCCACCGAGAGGTCGACGCCGTCGAGAGCCGTTACGCCGCCGAAACGCTTGGCGAGTCCTCGCACCTGGAGAGGGGCTCCGGGCAAGGCACCCGGCCGGGCTGCGGGCGAAGCCGCGCCTTGAGGTTCTGCCCGTGGTGGGGGCGACGCACCGGCATCACCGCCCCCCATGTGGGGGGTCGTTTCAGCATCCAGTCTGTTCACGCCGTGACTCCTCACCGCCGCGCCGGGAATGCCCGGTGATGTCACGCGGCGAGTGGTTGACCGTAACTGGCCGGAAGCGTACGGTCCTCCTTCTCGAAACGCTAGTCCTAAAACGTGGGACATTCCGAGACGGCTCATGACGCTCACGGGACCGCGGGACGGATGACGCCGAATGCGAACACCAACAGCGAGGCCGGGCACGCAACGCACGCCGATCGGCAGCCGGAGGCCGACGGGCTACTCGCACCCCACCTACCGCCACACGAGGCCTGACCCTGGTCGTGGGCACAGCAACGACTATCCGCGACGGCGCGCGCGCCGCTCGCCATACCGCCGCCGGGCCCCTGGGCGGTGCGGCGACCACACCACATCCCTATGAGCCCCTAGGGCGCGAACGGCCGCGCGGACACCCGGCGTCATCCGGCTGATGAGTCCGGATTATCAGGATCAAGGTCCGGAATATCAGAGAGTAGGCGTCCCACCCTCGTGATCGCGCAGCTCCTTCATACCGACGGCCACCTGTTCGAGCCGCTCGGCCCCCAGCGGTTCGAGGACGTACCGGCGGAGACTGTCGAGGTGCACCCTGAGCGCACGGTCCAGCACACGCGCGCCCTGCGGGGTGAGCCCGGCCAGTGTGACTCGGCGATCAGTGGGGCTCGGCCGCCGCTCGATCAGGCCCCTGGCAACCAGCCGGTCGGTCATCTTGGTGAACCCACCGCTGGAGAAGGCGACCTCCTTGGCGAGGCGGGTGAGCGGGAGCTCACGGCCGGGCGTCCGTGAGAGCCTCAGCAGGACTTCGAACCACGGTCCGGGCAGATCCGCGACCTCGCGCAGGTCCGCATCGATACGCCCATGGGCGCGGCTGAAACCCTCCAGGATGAGCCCCCACCAGGTCACCAGCGTCTCGTCGCCGACGGACACCGTCCGTCCACGACCCTCCAGGTGGCGACCTGACGTGCCCACGCCTCACTCCCTCCGTCAGCGTGGCGTACGCCGAGCATGCCGGGGTAGCGCCACCCGGCGCACTTTACCTTGCGCGAGAAAATCTTGCGAGCAAGGCGATTCCTGCATATCTTTCTAGCGAGATATTTTCTTGAGAGAGGAACTCATGAGACCACTCACAAGGACACTGGCCGGCGCTCTCGCGCTGTCCACCGTCCTGCTCGTCGGCGAACCCGCCATGGCGGCGTCCCGACCGGCCGTAACGGCAGCCCGGGCAGAGGCGTCACAGATCTCCCGCAGCAAGGCGCTGGTCACGGACTTCACGCAGCGGCTGTACAACCGGCATGACCTGTCCGCCATCGACGCCTACCTCGATGCGGACTTCACCCAGCACGATCCCCGCATCGCCGACGGGCCGACAGGACTGCGCGCCTACCTGACCGCGCAGAACGCGGCCCACCCCGACGCGTACCTCTCGGTCAAGCGCGTCATCGCGGAGGGCAACCTCGTCGCTGTCCACAGCAACCTGGTCCTCGACCCGGGGACCAGGGGCTACTCCGTCCTCGACCTGTACCGCCTGTCCGGCGGCAAGATCGTCGAGCACTGGGACACGACCCAGGAAGTGCCGGCGACGACGGTCAGCGGCAACGACATGTTCTCGACCCTCAGCTCCCCCCAGGTGAGCCGACCGGACCCGAGCGCGCCCACCGCGCTCAACAAGCAACTCGTCACGGACATGTACAAGCAGGTGTTCGTGGACAAGGACGTCACCGCGTTCGACCGCTATGTCGTCGACCCCTATTACCAGCACAACCCCGGCTTCGCCAACGGCATCCAGGCGGCCAAGGACGGGATCTCCGGGATGTTCTCGGCTTTCCCCGGCTTCCACTCCGACACCTACCGGGTCATAGCCGAAGGCGACCTGGTCGTGCTCCAGTCCCGCGGCACCTTCACGTCGGACATGGCCCAGGGCGTCTTCGACATCTACCGGGTGCGGAACGGCAAGGTCGTGGAGCACTGGGACATCGTCCAGAACGTGCCCTCCACCTCCTCCAACGACAACTCCATGTTCTGACCCCGACGCCGCCCACTTCGGGTTCGCCCACACGCGTGACCGGGACCGTGGGGATCATCCGCGGGGGTCGGGTTCGGGCGGGGGCCAGCGTTCGCGCAGGCGGCGGTAGCGGGTCTGCGCTTGGCGGCGGTCGGGCATGTCGAGCGCGGCGGCGATCTGTTCCCAGGTCTGGCCTCCGGCGCGGGCACGGTCGATGAGTTCGAGCTCGGCGAGGTCGATCTCACGGCGGGCTTCGGACAGCAGGGAGAGACCGTCGGTGGGGTCCGGCGGGCCGGCGGCCGGAGTGGCGTGGTGGGGCGGCCGTCTGTCGGCGCGGTCGGTCGCACACGCGAGCAGCCGGGTGAGCGCGACCGTCGGGGTGGGCTCGCGCCGTGCCGTGCTGTGGCGGTCGGGCCCGTCGGCCGACATCACGTCATCAATTTGAGGACGTTCGGCAGCGTCGCCACCCTGCCGACCGAGTATCCGCTCGCGCTCGCGGAGCGCGGAGGGCAGCAGCGCCGCGCAGATGCCTTCCAGCTCGTCCAGCTGCCGGGGGCTGAGCGCGTCGATGACCGCCCTGCGCACGGTCCCCACGTGCCCAGGGGCCAGGGCGGCGAGTTTCGCGTAGCCCGCCTCGGTCAGGACGGCGAGGTTGCCGCGCCCGTCCTCGGCGGCGCGCTCGCGGCGCACCCACCCCCGGCGCTCCAGGCCGACCATCATGTGCGAGAGTCGCGACTGCGAGCCGCGCGCCATATGCGCCAGCTCACTCATGCGCATGCGGCGTCCCGGCGCCTCGGAGAGCACAGCCAGTACCCCGTAGCCGAACTGCGTGAGCCCACCGTCGCGTTGCAGCTGCGCCTCCACGGCGTCGGGCAGCACGACCAGCACGGCCGCCAGCAGCCGCCACACCTGCAACTCGTGCCTGCTCAATCCCACCTCTGTCACACGCCGACAATACGAGACCCGCGCTCCCGCTCCGGTCCATGCCGATTGACTCTTCAAACAGATGGGCATAGCGTAGCGACCACAGCTTGAACCCTCAAGCAGATTCGCATTTCTGCCGCACGCCAACGCCGACTTGAGCCGGCGGGCCTGCGGCTGACGTTCCCACGGAGAGGATCCGCCCCCATGACTTCACTGAGCAGGCGACGGCTGATTGGAAGGGGCGCCGCACTCGGCGCGGCGGCACTGGCCGCCCCCATCGCCGCCGGTCCCGCGGCGGCGGCCACCGGGAGCGCAGACACGGTCAAGCCGTTCCCCGGCACTCCCGTGGAGGAGGAGACCAAGTCGCTCGACCAGCTGTACGCGGACGCCAGGCGCGAGGGTGGCAAACTGGTCATCTACGCCGGCGGCGACACCTCCGACCAGCAGGACGGCACCAAGCAGGCGTTCCTGGCGCAGTTCCCTGACATCGACCTGACCACGGTGGTCGACTACAGCAAGTACCACGACGTGCGCATCGACAACCAACTGGCCACCGACACCCTCGTCCCGGACGTGGTGCAGCTGCAGACCCTGCAGGACTTCACCCGCTGGAAGAAGCAGGGCGCGCTGCTGCCCTACAAGCCGGCCGGGTTCTCGAAGCTCTATGACGGCTTCCGTGACCCGGACGGGGCCTGGCTGGCCATCGCGGTCGGCGCCTTCAGCTACATGTACGACGCCTCCCTGGGCGCCCAGGGTCCCGCCACGCCCTACGAGCTGGCCGACACGCGCTGGCAGGGTGCGATCTCCTCCTCCTACCCGAACGACGATGACGCGATCCTGTTCCTGTACACGCTGTATGCCCAGGCCTACGGGTTTGACTGGTTGAGCCGGCTGGCCGCCCAGAAGATCGCGTTCGGCCGCGGCACCCCCACCCCCATCACCGCGGTCGTGAGCAAGCAGAAACAGGTCGGCATCGGAGGCTTCGGCTCACTGGCCCGTCAGCTCGCCCCCGGCGTCACGTGGGTCGTCGCGGACGGGCACCCGTTCATGTCCTGGGGCCAGCGCGCCGCGATCCTGCGCGGCGCCAAGCATCCCGCCGCCGCCAAGCTCTACCTGAACTGGTCCATTTCATCCGCTGTGCAGCAGACCTCCGTCAACGGCTGGTCCGTACGCACCGACGTCACCCCCACCGGCGGGCTCAAGCCGATCTGGCAGTACCGCAACGCCCACCTCGACGAATTCCCGCGCTTCATGGCCGACCGCGCCGAAGCCGAACGCTGGCGGCAGACCTTCACCCTCTACTTCGGCGAGGTCCAGGGCGCTCCCACCCCCGGCTGGCTGGGGCTGCACCCCGGCCAGTAGACGGCCCCGTTCCCGAAAACGCGTCCCCGGCCGGGGCCACCGCGGCCCGGCCGGGCACGGCGCCCGTTTTGACCAGGCTCTCGCGACAGGCTGGCTCGCGCCGGAGCCGTTCTCCAGCTCCGAGCCGTGCGCTTCAACGGCGACTTCGACGCCTATGGGGCTGACGCGAACAGCTGAACACGCCCGCAACCACCAAGCAGCTCCGTCGCGGGAGACCGGTCCACGCAGAGGGACGGTAGCTTCACCGGGGCCGGCTGACCGGGCGGAAGCACAGGCCGCGACCCGGGCGCGCACCCCGAACGCCCGCCCGTCGTCTCACAGGGATGCCTTGTACATGGCGGTGAAGGTCGCGTTGAGACCCGGGCTCGACTCGATGAGTTCGGTCATGCCGGGCAGGACGTCGCGGGTGTCGAAATAGGCGACGCGCGAGTCGGGTCCGACGGACGCGCTGAACAGCGTTTCATAACCCTTCCGGTGCATTGCCTCCACTGCTTCGTCGAATGCGGTGGAGGCATAACCGAAGTGGTGGAAGCCGTACCCGCGCTGGCTGATCACGTCGCGATGTACCGACGGCAGCTCGTCTGCGGGCTGGATGAGCTCGTATTGCATGTGCCCGCCGAAGCCGAGCGCCACGTGTGCGCGTGCCTGCGACGGTGCGCCCCGGTAGCGGGGGTTCTCGCCGGCGAAGTCGCGCAGGACCGTCCAAGGTCCGACCCGGAAGCTGTCGCTGAACCGGGCCATCGCCGCGTCGAGGTCCTCGACGACGAAGGCCATCTGGATGAGGCCGTCGGTCGGTTGGCCGAAGTCGAACAACATGGGCGTTCCCTCACAGTCGCTGAACAGTTGGATTGCCGACACGGCGTGATCTGCCTCGGCAGTGCACTCAGAACGGGCTGCCGCCCATGATCACCCGTTCCTCCGGCGGGATCGGGTCGAGACTCACATGCACCTCGACGCACGACGGCCGCCCGCTCTGGAGAGCCTTGGCGAGGGCAGGCGCGAGTTCATCAAGGGCGCGCACCTGGTAGCCGTCCGCACCGAGCGCGATCGCGGCGGCGGCGTAGGAGCCGTTCTCCAGGCGGTTGTTGACGATCCGGTCCTTGCCGAGCAGGATCTCCTGCGCGTGCAGAGTGGCGCCCCAGGCCCGGTTGTTGAGTACGACGACGACCGTCCCGAGCCCCGCGCGCACCATCGAGTCGAACTCGCCGAGGCTGTAGCCGACCGACCCGTCACCGGTCACGAGAACGACGTTCGTGCCGGGTTCGACAGCTGCCTGGGCTCCCAGCGCGATGCCCATGCCGACTCCCATGGAGCCGAGATAGCCGTGGCAGAGGAACGCGGACACCGGTGCCTCGGAGATCGTCTCCGACAGCCAGAGGTAGGTGAGCGCGCCGTCGGCGACGACCACCGATGCATCGGGCACCGCCGCGGCGATGGCGCGTACGGCGTCGTAGGGATGAACGCGCTCGTCGTGGACGACCTGAGCGGCCACGGCTTCGCGCCGCCGCTGCAGGTGCGCCCGCAGGGTGTTGCGCCAGCCGGCCAGATCCGCCCCGGCGGCCCGCCTCGTGACGGGTTCCCGGTTGAGGTCCTGGAGTACCGGGAGCGGGTCGGCGGCGACCGACAGCGTGACCGGCTGCAGGTGTCCCAGTTCCGCGCCGGAAGGGTCGACCTGCACCACACGCGCGTCACGCGGTATCAGCGCGCCCGAGCCGTGCGCTGTGGTGAGACCGAACCGGAGTCCCGCCATGATCACCAGGTCGGGTTCGTCTCCGGGTGGCAGGCCGTACAACCCCTGCACCAGGCCGAAGTTCATGGGGCTGCGCGAGATCGCGCCGAGGCCCTCGTAGTCCGACATCAGGGGTACGCCGAGTCGCTCGGCGAAAGTCCGGAGCTCGCCGCCGGCGCCGGATCTCGGTACCTCGGACCCCGCGACGATCACCGGCCGCCGGGACTCCGCCAGCAGCCGGAGGATCTGATCCACCCCGGCCTGTGCGAGCCCCGGTCCGTGGTCGGCGCCGTGCAGGAGTTCCGTGGTCAGGTCGGGCATCTCGTCGAGCTGTTCGGTCAGCACGTCCCAGGGGATGTCCACCAGTACGGGTCCGCGTGGCGCGGACAGCGCGGCGCGGATGGCGCGAGCCAGGATGCGGGGAATCAGCGACGCGCGCGTCACCCGGTGCGCCCACTTGGTGACGGGTGTCGCGATCGCCACCTGGTCCAGCCCCGCCTGCAGAGTGTTGGTCTGGTCGCCCGCCAGCGGGCCGGACGCGGCGAGGTAGAGCACAGGAGTGCGATCGAGGTGTGCGTTGGCCATCGACGTGACGGCGTTGGTGAACCCGCCACCGGCCGTCAGCAACGCGACACCGAGAGCGTTGCGTACGCGTGCGTAGCCTTCCGCCGCGTGGCCCGCGTTCATCTCGTGCCGCGTGTCCACGATGGGCAGCCGGTGGTCGAGCGCGGCCTGGTAGACGGAGTCGATGTGCGCGCCGTTGATGCCGAACATCCGGTCGACACCGGCCTGTTGGAGGAGACGGACGACGATGTCGCCGCCGGACACACGAGTCATGGAATGCTGCTTCCTCTCCAGACGCCGGAATCCCGACGTCAGACGCAGGTTTCGCCGCCGTCGACGGCCAGGACATGACCGGTCACGAAACTCGCCCGCGGGGAAGCGAGCCAGTACGCGGCTTCGGCGACCTCCCGAGGCCTCGCCACACGGCCGAGCGGAGTCCCGGCCGACACGGCGGCGGCGTCGAGGTTCGCGTGTTCCTCCAGGTGCCGCAGCATTCCGGTGCCGGTCAGGCCCGGCGCTATCGCGTTGACGCGGATCCCGTGGCGACCGTGCTCGGCGGCCGCGGACTTGGTCAGCCCGACGACGCCGTGCTTGAACGCGGAATACGCGGCGCCGCCACCGGGGTTGCCGACCAGGCCGGCGACCGACGAGGTGTTCACGATCGCGCCGTGCCCATGGGGCACCATGACGGCAAGTTCGTGTTTCATGCACAGCCACACGCCGCGCAGGTTCACCGACTCCGACAGCTCCCAGCTCTCACTGCTGAGCTGTTCGACCGGGCCCACGGGGGGCGCGATTCCGGCGTTGTTGAAGGCGGCGTCCAGCGTGCCGTAGGTGTCGATCGCCGCGGCGACCATGTTCTCGACCTCTTTCTCGACCGAGACATCCACCTGGACGAAGGTCGCCTTGCCGCCCGCCGCGGTGATGGCGGCGACGGTGTCGGCGCCGGACTCGGAACGGTCCGCCGCGACAACCGCCGCACCACGCTCGGCGAACAATTCCGCGGCCGCCCGCCCGATGCCCGAACCGGCACCGGTCACCAGCACGACCGACCCGTGCATGTCGTGCGCCGTCACCGCCCGGCCTCCGTCGCGGTCAGGATCTCGTCGTAGACCGGGTTGGCGAGGACCGTCCTCTCCACCGCGGCTCGGCGCGGGTCCACCGGGTCGGTGGGTAGCGACGCGAGGATCGCGTCGAACCGCCGGGCGAGCAGTTCCCGATGCTCGGCATGCGTCAGCACGTAGAGCCTTTCCTCATGAATCGCCTGCAGGACCCGCTCGCCGACTTCCCGCGGCTGCATCGCCGTCTCGTGCAGGTCGGCCTCCGCGGCGGCGCCCGGCGCGTGCTGCCGTGGCTCGCCCGGGGGCGGCGGTCCCTTGTGGATGTTGGTCCGGACGATTCCCGGCGTCAGGACGGAGACGTTCACCGGGGTGTCCCTCAGTTCGGCCGCCAGCGCCTCCATCAGCCCCACCACACCGAATTTCGCGGCCACGTACAGCGCCCCCGGGGTGCCGAGCAGACCTCCGATCGACGCGGTCGAGACGATGTGCCCCGGACGGCCGGAGGCCAGCATGCGCGGCAGGAAGGTGCGGATGCCGTTGAAGACGCCGGTGAGGTTGATGTCGAGCACCCAGTCCCACTGTTCGAAGGTCGCCTCGGCCAGCGGTGCGAGGAATCCGACCCCCGCGTTGTTGACCAGCACGTCCACGCCGCCGTAGTCGCGGTCGAGACGGTCCGCGACGGCGTCGAACGCCGCACGGTCCCGTACGTCGAGCTGAATGGCCTCGGCCTTGCCGATGCTCGCGAGTTCACGCTGTGCGCTCGCGACCGTCTCCGCGACGACTCCGCAGATGACCACGTTCATTCCGGCCTGGCACAGGACCTGCGCGACGCCGAGGCCGATGCCGCTGTCCCCGCCGGTGATGAAGGCGGTCTTGCCCGCCAGATCTCGCATGATGGGTTTTCCTTTCCCCGTGGCAGGCCGCGGGTGTCTGCGCCGGCTCAGGCCGTCAGTCGTCGCCGCGGTGGGCGGCGATGGCCTGGTCCAGAGTGGCGTGGTCGGCCCAGCTGCCGTGGAAGCCGAAGGGCACCCGGCTGGGGAGCTTGACCCGGGCCAGCGGGGTGCGGCGCAGGTCGGCCGCGTCGTGGATGAGCAGTTCGGTGAGGTTGGTGGTGCGGTTCCACCACAGGGAGAGCAGGTAGCCGTCGTCCTCGCCGCGGGCGTTCTCTCGGGGGACGAAGATCGGTTCGCCGGGGCTGGTCAGGCCGTCGGGGCCTTCCACGACGGTGGTGTGGTCGAGCAGGTAGTCGTGGCGGGCCAGGCCGTCGGACATGATGTCGTCGGCCAGGCCACGCGTGGTGACGAAGTAGCCGTAGCGGGTCGGCCGGCCCGTGTAGGCGTCGTTGATCTTCGGGAACTCGCCGAAGATGCCGCTGACCATCTCCTCCGTGGCCCGGCCGGTCGCCAGGTCCACGCACCACCGGTAGGGCTGGGCCGGGGGGAACCACTCGTGGGAGGTCACCGGCGTCCCGATGCGGTCGACGGGGGTGCCGAGCCGGCTGATGCGGTGGCCGTCGATGACCAGCCGGCCGTCCTGCTCGTAGGCGTTGAAGAAGTGGGTGTTGGCCCAGTGGCCGCCGAGCTCGTGCCAGGTGACCTCGCGGGTCTGACGGTTCATCAGGACGATCTGCACGCCGTGTTCGAGGGAGTTCTCGTCCCAGACCACGCCGGGCCTGCTCTGGGCCACCAGGTCGAACCGGAACTGGGCGGGCGTGACGAAGAAGATGGCGTAGGTGTCGCTGACGGCGAAGTCGTGCATGAGGACCGGGACGCCGATGTCGAAGGAGTGCGAGTCGATGATCCGGCCCGTCTTCACGTCGGCGCGGTACCAGGTGATGGTCGGTCCGACGGCGGCGAAGAACAGCATGTCGCCGGTGTCCGGGTCGGTCTTGTAGTGGCCGGTGCACAGGACGTCGATGCCGCCGTGGAAGTCGTACGTGTCCAGGGTGCGCAGGGTCTCGGGGTCCAGCGCGTGCGGCAGTCCGCCCTCGAAGTAGACGATCAGCTGGTCGTCGAAGAGGCCGGCGTTGATGTTGGCCACGTTCTTGGCGCGCGGGGCGCCCTCGGGCAGCCGGCCCGGGGTGCCGCCGTTGACGAAGCCGCTGTAGATCGCCTCCCCGGCCTCCACCTCGACCTTCATCGAGTCGGTCTCGACCCAGCGGGTCCGGTAGGCGGCCCTGCCCTCGCGCAGGTAGATGCCGCATACCATGCCGTCACCCTCCCACCAGTGGTAGCGGTCGGTGTTGCGTGGCTCGAAGCGGGGGTTGGAGGAGACGCGGAACAGCGCGCCCGCGAGGTCGGACGGTATCGCGCCGTCCACCTCCAGGTCGTACCCCTCGCTCTCCTCCGTCCAGGGGGCGAAGGGGCCGTTGAGGAACTTGTTGTCCGTGGACCATCCCGCTTCCGCGTGCGAGGACGCGGCGGCCTGTTCGGTCCGGCGGGGGACGACGGTCATGGGAGCAGGGGACATGGAGTTCGGGGCCATGGGGGTCTCCGTGTGGTTCTGTGAGGCGGGCCGTCAGAAGGGGTAGTGCGGGAGCTCGCCCCGGACGGTGACCCACTGCTGCTCGGTGAAGGCTTCGAGGTTGGCGGCGGCGCCGCCGTGCCGGGATCCGGTGCCGGAGTCGCCGACTCCGCCGAAGGGGATGACCGCCTCGTCGTTGACGGTCTGGTCGTTGATGTGGACCAGGCCGCTGGGGACGCGTTCCGCAAGGGCCAGGCCCTTCATGACGTCCCGGGTGAGGATGCCGAGGGACAGCCCGTACTCGGTCCCGGCGGCCAGGTGGGCCGCCTCGTCGAGGTCCTGGAAGGGGACGACGGGTGCCACGGGCCCGAAGATCTCCTGTGCGTAGGCGGGCGCGGTGAGCGGTACGTCGGTGAGCACGGTCGGCCGGTAGAAGAGGTCTTGGTAGGTGCCGCCCGCGGCCAGCCGGGCACCGGCCTCGACCGTCTCGGTGACGATGCGGTGGATGTTGTCGCGCTGCCCGGCGTCGATGACCGGGCCGAGGGCGACCTTCTCGGTGGTCGGGTCGCCGACGGTGAGCGCGTCGGCGTGCTGGGCGAGCAGGGCCGTGTACTCGTCGGCGACCGAGGCGTGGACGAGGTGGCGGCTGCTGGCCATGCAGATCTGGCCGGCGTGGACGAAGGATCCCCAGGCACCCACCGAGGCGGCCTTCTCGAGGTCGACGTCGTCCATGATGACGAGAGCGGAGTTCCCGCCAAGCTCCAGGTGGACCCGCTTGAGGTGCTGTGCGGCGGCGATACCGATGGCGCGCCCGGCCCGCGTGGAGCCGGTGAACGCGATCACGGGGATCCGCGGATGCTCCACCACAGCCGCGCCCACGTCCGCGCCGCCGGGCAGGACATGCAGTAGACCAGAAGGCAGGCCCGCCTCCTCGAAGACGCGGGCGAAGACGATCCCGCCGCTGATCGCGGTGCGCGGGTCCGGCTTGAGGACGACCGCGTTGCCGAGGGCGAGAGCCGGGGCGACCGCCCGCATGGCCAGGATGACCGGCACGTTGAACGGGGCGATGACGCCGACCACCCCGACGGGATTGCGACGGGCGAACGACAGCCGCTGCTGCCCGGAACGCAGCAGCTCACCGTAGGGGGCCCCGGCGAGGGCGGCGGCCTCGTGGCATTCCTCGGCACCACCGCTGGAGACCTGCAGCGCGGCGAACGGCCGTATCGCGCCGGATTCCCGCATCAACCAGGTCTCGATCTCCTGCTGGTGTTCCTCGAAGAGGCGCGCGGCGCGGCGCAGCACGGCGGCGCGGTCAGAGTACGGCCGGGCGGCCCATTCGCGCTGAGCCCGCACCGCCTTCTCCACCGCCTTGTCCACGTCGGCCGGGGAGGCGGAGCCGACGCTGCCCAGCGTCTTGCCGGTCGCGGGCTCGAAGGCCTGGTACGGCTCGCCCGAACCGCTGATCCACTCACCCGAGCCGGAGAAGATGCGGCCCTCCCAGGTGCTGCTGTCCAAAAGCGTCATGGTGTCCCGTTCCACTCAGTGCGTTGTGTCGCGAAGGTTATGTGTCGTGTCTCAAAGATGGCGAGGCAGGGCGATTTCTGGCCTCGGTCCCGTTTCATCCGCGGACCACCCGGCGCAGATCCCGGACCTGTCGCTGCCCGTTGACGATCGCTCGAGGCCGAGCACGGCATCGGTCGCCGGCACACCCGGAGCGGCGGCGAAGAGCAGAACAGACCGCGAGGAAGATGAAGTCGGCCTCGGCCTTCGGGGCGGCGGTGTCCGTGTCCTCTTGCGGCGCGGATGCAGACCCCCCGCACCGGCCGGTGCAGCTCGGCCTGCATCCGAACGAGCCATGGGCCCCCCAGTAGCGGTGTGAGCGGTTCTGGCGAGCTCTCCGAACAGCACATACGTCCCGCATATCCGGACTCGCCTAGTGTGATACAGGACGCTGCACTGAGAGAACGCACGACGTCAAGAGGCTTGACGCAGCAATTTCCGCTTTCTCGTTGGTTGACGCAAGCACCTACATCGACCTACTGTCCCATAATACAAGACTTGCGTCCTACACAAGGAGACACCTCGTGGCGATCACCGGGTTGGGTCACACCGGCTTCTGGGTCGACGACCTGGAGAAGATGCGCGACTTCTACGAACGGGTGCTGGGGCTGACCGTCACGGACGAGGACGAGGAGAAGGGCATCGTGTTCTTCTCCGCGCGGCCGGCGGAGGAGCACCATGAGTTCGTCCTGCAGCGGGGCCGCACCGCCCTTGCCGGCGCCATGCTCACGCACCAGGTGTCATGGCGCGTGGACACCCTGGAGACGATCATCGACTTCCACAGGCGCTTCCGCGCCGAGGGCATCCAGGTCCAGCAAGAGGTGACGCACGGCAACGCGATCGGGATCTACTTCTTCGACCCCGAGGGCAACCGCAACGAGGTCTACCTGCGCGTCGAGCGTGACGTCCGCCAGCCGTTCCGCAAGACACTCAACCTGGACCTCCCCCCGCAGGAGATCTTCGCCGAGGTCGAGCGGCTGCTCACCGAGGGCGGCCCGGCCTACCAGCCGGTGCAGTAGTCCGCACGACCGCAGGAAGGAACGTGCGGAGGAACCACGGAAGGCCCCTCATGACAGAACTCTCTGTACGGCAGCCCGCCGTGCTGATCGTCGGTGCCGGCCCGACCGGCCTGACAGCCGCCCATTTGCTGGGCTCCCGCGGCGTACGGGTGCTGCTGGTGGAACGCAACGCCACCACGAGCAACGACGCCAAGGCGATCAGTCTCGACGACGAGTCGCTGCGCACCTTGCAGTCGGCCGATGGCCTCGACGAGGCGGTCTACCCGATCCTCGTGCCGGGCACGGGAACCAGGTACTTCGGCGCCGACGGGCAGCCGCTCGTCCACGCTCGCGGCACCGGCGACCAGCGTCTCGGACATCCGTTCAAGAATCCCTTCGCCCAGCCGGACCTGGAACGCGTGCTGCGCGAGCAGCTGCGTCGCCTCCCCAACGTGGACGTCCGCTTCGACACCCGGCTGACAGACCTCACCGGGCACCCCGACCACGTGGACGTGTCGCTTCGCACGGGCGGGGGGGACGGGCCGGTCGAGGAGCTGGAGGTCTCCTACGTCCTCGGCTGCGACGGCGGCCGCAGCACCGTACGCGACCTGCTGTCCATCCGCATGCAGGGGCGCAGCTTCCCCGACGAGGTATGGCTGGTGGTCGACACCCTGGACGACACGCACGACCAGCGCTACGGCATGCACCACGGCAACCCGGAACGGCCTGTCGTCATCGTCCCCGGGCGGGAGGGACGCTGCCGCTACGAGTTCCGCATGAAGGCGGGCGAGTGCGAGGCGGGAACGCCACCTCCGTTCCCTCTGGTGCGCCGACTCCTCGAGCCCTACCGGCAGATCACCCAAGAGCAGGTCGAGCGCGCCGTCGCCTACAGCTTCCACGCGCTGCTGGCCGAGCGGCTGCGCGACGGGCGCTGCTTCCTGCTCGGCGACGCTGCGCACATGATGCCGCCGTTCGCCGGGCAGGGTCTCAACTCGGGTGTGCGGGACGCGGCCAACCTCTGCTGGAAGGTCGCCGAAGTCCTGGCGGGCCGGGCCGACGATGCGCTGCTGGACACGTACGACACCGAGCGGCGCCCGCACGCCCGGGCGGTGATCGACCTGTCCGTACGGCTCGGCCGGATCGTCATGACCACCAGCCGCCCCCGCGCACTGCTGCGTGACCTGATGGTGCGCACAGCCATGCGCACACGGCCGGGACACCGCTACCTCACCGAGATGCGCTACCGCCCCGACACCCGGGTCAGATCGGGTGCCGTCATCCCTCTGGACGGTCCGGGCCGGGGACTCGTCGGCACGATGCTGCCGCAGCCGCGGGTGCTGCACGGACCGCATCACCGCGTCACCCGGCTCGACGACATCCTCGGGCAGGGCTGGAGCCTTCTCGGGATCGGCCTGACGGACGCCGACTGGGCGGCCGTCACCCGCGCCGGCCTCCCGGACGCCGCCGCGGTGGACGTCTTCCTGGACGACCGGGCACCGCGTGACCGAGCGGGCCGGGAGGGCATCGCCGACGCCGACGGCCGCCTCGAAGCCCTCTTCACCGGACTGGACGGGCGCGTCGCACTCGTACGCCCCGACCGCCTGGTGGCTGCTGTCTTCACCCCCGAGCGGGCCAAGCTCGTCGCCGCGGAGCTGCGGCGCTTCACCGCCCACCCCATCACGGCCACCGTCCCTCCCGCGGCGACCGACCCCGCCCCCCATCCCCATGGTCAGCACGACCCCACAGGAGTATCCCGATGAGGCTCAGCACCGTCCGCGTCGCCGACGACCAGACCGCCGCCGCACGGCTGGAAGGCGAGGAACTCGTCCTGCTGCCCTTCTCCGACGTCGGCGCGCTGCTCGCCGCCGGCGACGACTGGCCCGAGCGGGCGGTTGCCGCAGGCGGCAAGCGCGTCCCCCTGGCCGAGGCGTCGCTCGCCCCACTCGTTCCCCACCCCAACAAGATCATCTGCCTGGGGCTCAACTACGCCACCCACATCAAGGAGATGGGCCGCCCGACCCCCGCCCACCCCACCCTCTTCGCAAAGTACGACGGCTCCCTGATCGGCGCCCACGACGACATCCACATGCCACCGGTCAGCAACGACCTCGACTGGGAGGCGGAGTTGGCAGTCGTCATCGGACGCGCGGGCCGCCATATACCGCGCGAGAAGGCCCTGCAGTACGTCGCCGGCTACACCGTCGCCAACGACGTCACCGTCCGCGACTGGCAGCACCGCACCCGCGAGTTCCTGTCCGGCAAGACCTTCGAGGCCACCACGCCGGTCGGGCCGGCGCTCGTCACCGCCGACGAAGTCCCGCCCGGCGCCTCGGGGTTGACCATCTCCTGCAGCGTCGACGGCCACACCATGCAGAAGTCCAACACCGCCGACCTGCTCTTCGACGTCGCCGACACCATCGCCTACGTCAGCACCATCATCACCCTGCTGCCCGGCGACCTGATCCTCACCGGAACCCCGGGCGGCGTGGGCGCCGGCCGCGACCCGAAGGTGTTCCTGCACCCCGGCCAGGAACTGGTGACGACCGTGGAGGGCCTCGGGGAACTGCGCAACACCGTCACCAAGGACCAGCTGTAGACCGGGCAAGCGGGCAGCCGGGCGCGACTTCCTCCTGCCCGCGCCCACCCGCTACAGTGTCTCGCATGTCAGGAAACGCGTCCCCCAGCTATCGCGACCGCAACTCCACCGCCGACCGGGCGCTGGACATCCTGACCATGTTCGATGACGTCAATCTGGTCGTCTCAGGGTCGGCCGTAGCGGAGCGGCTCGGCGTCGCGCGCTCCACCGCGTACCGCTACCTGCAGAGCCTGGTCGCCGGGCGCTTCCTCGAAGAGGCCCCCGGCGGTGGCTTCCGGCTCGGTCTGCGGGTGCTGGAGATCGCCCGGCTGGCCCGCCGCAGCTACGGTCTCTCCGAGATCGCCATGGCGTCGATGGAGGCGCTCGCCGAGGAGACGCACGAATCCGTACTGCTGACCCGCCGCACCGGCGACCTGGTGGTGTGCGTGGACCGCGCGGAAAGCACCCGCGCCGTACGGATCTCGTACGAACGCGGCAGCGCCCTGCCCATCAACGCCGGCGCCTCCGCCCTCGTCCTGCTGGCCTGGAGCCCCGACGACGAGGCCCGCCACCTGCCGGAGGCCACCGAGCTACGCCGGTTCACCTCGGCCACCCTCACCGACGTCGACGCGCTGATGGAACGCCTCAGCCGGATCCGCCGCCTCGGCTACTCGATCACCCGGGGCGAACTGGACCCCGACGTAGTGGGCATCGCCGCGCCCATCCGGGACGAGAACAAGCAGGTGGTGGCGGCGGTGAGCGTTGCCGCCCTCGCCTCCCGGGTCTACCCGGAGGCCGAGGCGGAGATCGCCCAGAAGGTCCTCGCCACGGCGGGCGAGATCAGCGAACGGATGGTCGTCGTCGCAGGCTGACACCGCCTGTGCGAGTAAGCATGGCCCTGGCGGGTGCCTGACGGTGCTGCGGGTGTCGCTGCCTTTTGGCCGTCGCCAGGACAAACGACAAGAACCGTCTGCCGAAATGCCAGGTGACGCGCGATGCTCTTTCTCACCGGCCCCCACGAACTCGCCGACGCCGTCGCCGCATTCGTGGGGGCACCCGTTTCCTCGGCCGAGAGACGTCAGGGGATGTCACCAACCGCGTACTCATCTGTCACGCCCAGTTGCGGATGGCGATGGCCCCGAGGGTGAGGCCGGTTGCCGTCTCGATGAGCGCGCGCCGCCCAGGGTGACATCAAGGACGCCGAGGTCGGTGATGATTCGGTGGACGCAGCGCTCGCCGGTGATGGGTGGGTTCATGCGGTGAGGATCTTGAGGCTGCCGCCCTTGCGTCATGTCATCAAAATGATGACAGACCGGCATCGTGGACGAGGTTTCATGGCGCCGAGCGGACCCTTGATCATCTTGCTGACCGCAGCAAAAGACGGCGGGACTTTACCCGGCATGGCGCCTCCATATGGCGGTATGCGGAAGCAGGCATGTCGGTCACGGGCTGGAAAGATCACTGACGGCGTGAAGCCGCTCTGGTCATACACAGACGGCGGTGTCCCGGAACCTGGCCGGATCAGGCTGCGGGACACCGCTCACGGCAGCTCACGGGCCTCGGTGGCCCGCTGAGGCGTCAGCGGACCGGTAGCGGCAGGACGCGCCGATAGCCGAAAACGGCCACTGCACCCACCACAACGTGCATCACCATCAGCGCCACGATGGCCAGCGGACCGCTGCCGGCCATGCCCCCGCCGAGCAGAGCCAGGTCGGGAATGAACGAGACGACCACGACAACGGGCGCCAGCCAGCGCAGCAGGCCCGTCGGATTCTTGGCCGCACGACGGATGATCGCCCAGCCGACGGCACCGAGGAGGACGCCGATCACGGTCAGCGGCACATAGGCGGACGGAGTCAGCGGGGCGAAGTCGTGCGACGCGCCGCCCGCATGCGCAACGAGGGCGACCACCGCGTTCCCCAGGGAGGCGGCGGCAGCAGCCGCGAGCAGCCCGCCGACCACGGTCAGGGCGCTCGGGCGCTGGGCAGGTGCGGTGGACTCGACGGCATCGGAGACGGAACCAGGCACGGGGACCTCCTAGATGGGTTCGAGAAGCGAGCGCCGCCCTCTGGGGACGCTTGACGCTTCAAACACTCAGACAATACGGCGGACTGTTTGAAAGGGCAAACAGACGATCCAGGCCGGCCCCCATGACTTCCACCTGCCGGCTCACTCCCGAAAAGATGGGAGCCTGGATGAACTTGAGACTTCGTAACCGGGAGGGCCCACTACCTCAGGGACGTCCATACGGCCGGGCATACCGCGTCCGCAGTACATGGGCGCTGCCGCACACGGGTGACGTGTTCGGTCGAGCTCGTCCTTACGCTTGGGGCATGAGAGCCCTCGGTGCCCGCGGCGAGGTCCGCCTGCGTTCCTGGTGGCAGGAGTGCGTACTCGTCGTGCTGGTCTGTGTGGTCGCGGCGATGTCGATGAACCCGCCCGTCTCCGGCGACGCCGCGACACGCTTCACCCTGGCGGGCTTCATCCTGCCCGCCGCCGGCGGCGTATCACTGCTGTGCCGGAGGCGAGCACCGTGGTGGACGCTTGCTGCGCTCACCCTGGTGACCGTGGGCTCCCAGGCGGCCGGTCACGCCGCGCTCCCGTTCATACCCGCGCTCATCGTGGCCATGTACCACGTCGCGCGGTGTTTCGACCGCAAGCCCGCCTGGACCGCCGCTCTGGTCGTCATGGTCAGCCTGCTGACCGCATCGATGGCCTGGGGCAGCGGACCGCTGTTCGGGCCCCAACGGGTGGTTCCCCTGACCTGGGTAGGGTTGGCCACGGCCATCGGATACGCGGCGCGCATCCGGCACGCCTATGTGATCGCGCTGGAGGAGCGCGCGCTGCGGGCCGAGCGCACCCGGGAGGAGGAAGCGGAGCGACGGGTCGCGGAGGAACGTCTGCGCATCGCCCGTGAGCTGCACGACGTGGTCGCGCATGAGCTGACCCTGATCACCACCCAGGCCGGTGTCGCCCTCCACCTGGGCGAGCGAACCCCCACCCTGGCGACCGAGTCGCTGCGCAGTATCCGGGACGGTTCCAAGCAGGCGCTCGACGAGTTGCGCACCATGGTCGGCCTGCTGAGCAGGCCCGGGGACGACGCCGATCCGCTTCGCGACCCGGTGCCCGGGCTCGACCGCGTGGGCGAACTGGTCCAGTCGTTCGCCCACGCGGGGCTGAAGGTCGAGGTCGAGCGGGAGGGCGAGAGACAGCCCGTGCCCATGGCTGTGGACGTGGCCGCCTACCGCATCGTCCAGGAGGCGCTCACCAATGTCTGCAAGCACGCCGGAGCCGGAACAGCCCGCGTACGGCTGGGCTTCGGCCACGACAGCCTCCGCGTCACCGTGGAGAACGGCCCTCCCGCCGTGGTGTCGCCGGTTCTCCGCGGCCTGGACGCCGGCGGCACCGGGCGCGGTCTCATCAGCATCCGGGAGCGCAGCGCAGCGGTCGGCGGCCGGGCCACGATCGGCCCCGACTCGTCCGGGGGGTTCGTCGTGGAGGTCAGGCTGCCGTTGGGCCGCGCCCGTGACACCGGTCGGGAGGCGGAATGACGATCCGCGTCGTCCTCGCCGACGACCAGGCCCTGCTGCGCGGCACGCTGCGGCTCCTGGTGGACAACACGCCCGGCATGGAGGTGGTGGGCGAGGCCGCCAACGGCGCCGAGGCCGTCGAACTGGCACGTGAGCAGCGGGCCGACGTGGTGCTGATGGACATTCGGATGCCGGTGGTCGACGGCCTGGAGGCCACTCGGATACTCGCCTCGGACGAGCGGACCGTCGACGCCAAGGTGCTGATCCTGACCACTTTCGAGGTGGACGAGTACGTGGCGGAGGCGATCCGGGCCGGCGCCAGCGGATTCATCGGCAAGGGCACCGACCCGCAGGAGCTGGTGGACGCCATCGAGACGATCGCCAGAGGCGAAGCCCTGTTGTCCGCTACGGCGACCAGGGCGCTGATGGCCCGCTTCCAGCGGCACGTCGAGCCGGTCTGGAAACAGCAGACCGAGCGCCTGCACGTCCTCACACCTCGCGAGCAGGAGATCCTCACCCTGGTCGGCCGTGGGCTGACCAACGACGACATCTCCGGGCGGCTCCATCTGAGCCCGCACACGGTGAAGACACACATCAACCGGGCGATGACCAAACTCAAGGTCAGCGAGCGGGCGCAGCTCGTGGTCATCGCGTACGAGAGCGGACTGATCCGGCCGGGCGATGGGCCCTGAGGATGACGGGCTACCGCGTTCGCGGTAGCCGCGATGCACCGCAGTGCTCCGACGACAGGCGGCGCGGCGGACCGAAAGGCTGGGCCCGACGCGGCACGTGCACACCGACCGCGCCGCTCTAGCTCATCCCCGGAGGACCCTCGCATGTCTTGGCTGTCCAGGATCAGCCTCGCCAACAGAAAACTGGTGGCACTGATCACGATCATCGTCATCGGCGTGGGCGCGTACGGCGCCTCTGCGCTGAAACAGCAGTTGCTGCCCGACCTGTCGATCCCCACGGTCGCCGTGACCGCGACATATCAGGGTGCCTCGCCCGAGGTGGTGGAGAGCCAGGTCGTCAAGCCGATCGAAAGTGCCGTGCAGGGCGTCTCCTCGGTCAAGTCGGTGACCTCCACCTCGCAGCAGGGCTCGGCCCAGGTGTCCGTCGAGTTCAACTACGGTGCCGACCTCACCAGCAAGGCGAACGACGTACAGACGGCCCTCTCCAGAATCTCGTCCCAGCTGCCCAGCGGCGTCTCGCCCCAGGTGCAGACGGGCAGCACCGACGCCATGCCGACGATGACGCTGGCGGCGAGTTCCGACCAGAGTTCGCAGCAGCTGGCGAAGGCTCTCCAGGACACGGTCGAGCCGAAGCTGAAGCAGGTCTCCGGGGTCAACAAGGTCACTCTCTCCGGGGAGACCGACCGGCAGGTCGTCATCACCCCCGACGCCGGCAAGCTGAAGAAGCACGGCCTGACCACCCAGTCGATCAGCTCCGCGCTGAGTGCCGACAACTCCACCTCGGCCGCCGGATCGGTGACCTCGAACCACAAGACCGTCAGTGTCCAGGTCGGCGATTCGATCTCCGCCCTGCAGCAGATCGAGGGCCTGTGGCTCAGCCCGTCCAGCTCGTCCACCGGTTCCTCGTCCATGGGCTCCGCACAGAGCGGGTTCGCGGGTTCGGCGAGCGGCAGCGGGACCACCACCTCCTCGTCCGCGGCACCCGTGCAGCTGAAGGACGTGGCGTCGGTGTCGCTGCAGAGCGCCACCGTCACCTCCGTCACCCGCACCGACGGCCGGTCCAGCCTGGGCCTGTCCATCACGCTCAGCCAGGACGGCAGCTCCTCCTCCGTCTCCACGGGCGTCCGTGACAAGCTCTCCGACCTGGAGAAGACCCTCGGCCATCAGACGAAGCTGACCGTCATCTCGGACAACGGACCGCAGGTGCACAAGTCCGTGGTCGGCCTTCTCGAAGAGGGCGTGCTCGGCCTCTTCATGGCCATGATCGTGATCCTGATCTTCCTCCGGTCGGCCCGCTCCACGCTGGTCACGTCCGTGTCCATCCCGCTGTCGCTGCTGATCGCGATGATCGGGCTCTGGTGGCAGAGCTACTCGCTGAACATCCTCACCCTCGGGGCGCTCACGATGGCCGTCGGACGCGTCGTGGACGACTCGATCGTGGTGCTGGAGAACATCAAGCGCCACCTCGGCTACGGGGAGGAGAAGAAGCAGGCCGTCCTCACCGCGGTGCGCGAGGTCGCCACCGCGGTCACCGCCTCGACCATCACCACCGTCTCCGTCTTCATTCCCATCGGCCTGGTCAGCGGCCTGGTGGGACAGCTCTTCCGGCCGTTCTGCTTCACGGTGGTCGTCGCCATGCTGGCCTCGCTGCTGGTCTCGCTGACCATCGTGCCGGCGCTGGCCTACTGGTTCCTCAGGCCTCCCAAGGAGGCCGCGGGAACGAACCCGGAGGAGTTCCGCCGCCGGGCCGAAGCGGAGGAGCGCGACAGCCTGCTCTCCCGGCGCTACGTTCCCGTCGTCAACTGGGCCGTGAAGCACCGCAAGTCCGTGATCGCCATGGCCGTCGTCGTGTTCGTCGTCACCGTCAGCCTGCTCGGCACCCTGAAGACCAGCTTCCTCGGCAACGACAGCTCAAGCTCCCTGAGTCTGACCCAGACCCTGTCGGCGAACACCGACCTCGAGACCACCGACGCGGCGGCCAAGAAGGTCGAGAAGATCCTCGCGCACGAGGACGGCGTGTCCGCGTACCAGGTCACCATCGGTTCGCAGGGCGACTCCGCCATGTCGTTCGGCGGCGGTTCGAGCGGCAGCAACAGCGCCTCCTACACGCTGGCCCTCAAGAGCGGCACCGACTCCTCCGCCGTCGAGGACGATCTGAAGTCGAAATTCGACAAGCTCAGCGGCATCGGCGACATGTCGTTCACCCAGGCCGGTGTGGGCGGCTCCAGCAGCGACATCGAACTCACCCTCAAGGGCCAGGACGAAGCTGCCCTGAGCACCGCGAGTCAGCGCGTCGTGAAGGCGCTCGACAAGGTCGACCAGGTGACCGGGGTGACGAGCGACCTGGCCAAGGAGGCGCCCGAGATCTCGGTCAAGGCCAGGGGCGAGGCGGCCGCCGAGTACGGGGTCAGCGACTCCACACTGGCCTCGACCGTCAGCCAGGCTCTGCAGGGCACCACCGCCACCCAGGTGACCTTCGACGACACCCAGCACGACGTCGTCATCAAGAACGCCGACAACACCCCCGACACCGTCAGCGCCCTGAAGGCACTACAGGTCAGCACCTCGCAGGGTGAGGTCCGCCTGGGCAAGGTCGCCACCGTCACCCAGGTCGAGGCCCCCGTCAAGCGCACCCGCGTCGATGACAGCCAGGCCGTCACCATCTCGGCCACGCCCGTCGGCGACAACACGGGCGCGGCCAGCACCGCGGTCGAGAACGCCGTGAAGAAGGTCGACCTGCCCTCGGGCGTCACCTACTCCATGGGCGGGGTCACCTCCAGCCAGAGCGGCGCCTTCTCCTCGCTCATCCTGGCCATGGTGGCGGCGATCGCGCTCGTCTTCCTGGTGCTCGTGGCGGTCTTCCGCAGCATCCGGCAGACGCTCGTGCTGCTCGTGTCCGTCCCGTTCGCCTTCACCGGCGCCTTCCTCCTGCTCGCCGTGACCGGTACGCCGCTCGGGGTCGCCGCGCTGATCGGCCTGCTGATGCTCATCGGCATCGTGGTCACCAACGCGGTAGTGCTCGTGGACCTCGTCAACCAGTACCGCGAGCAGGGCATGCCCGTCATCGAAGCCGTCCAGGAAGGCGGCCGGCGCAGGCTGCGGCCCATCCTCATGACCGCGCTGGCGACCATCTTCGCCCTCACCCCGATGGCCCTCGGCATCACCGACTCCGGCGGGTTCATCTCCCAGCCGCTCGCTGTGGTCGTCATCGGTGGGCTGGTCAGCTCCACGGCACTGACCCTCCTCCTGATCCCGACCCTCTACACCATGGTCGAGACCCGCCGCGAACGCCGCAAAGCCCGGCGCGCGGCTCCTGAACCGGCTCAGTCTCCAACCCTCGTGTCCTGATCCGACGTCTCCGGATCCCCCCTTTCGCCCACCGGCACCCGCGGGCGAAAGGGGGGACCTTGCGCTGTCGTGCCGTACCGGCTGGACAACGCCGAGTGGCGGGCTCGTTGCAGGGAAAGCCGGTTCGCCACCAGGGCGGACGGACACCCGCCTTCGATCTGGCTGCGGCTCCGCGACAGCCGGCGATCACCTTGCGGGTGCTCCCCATGGCACGTCGCCCGGCCGATTCGCCGGTGGCAGTACGTGGGCCGAGCCTGCCGGGGCCATCAGGTGTGGGGAGGTCCGGGCCGACGCCCGGACGTCCTGAAGCAGGCGAGCCGTGTGCGCCTTCGGGCCCGCCCGGGCGCCTGCGCCGATTGCCTAGTCCTCGGCCAGGATCCTGTGGAGTGAGCGAACGTTGACCACGCCCTGGTCGTTGCGTACGTCTTTGCCCGCCAGGAAACGGGCCGGCGCTGCCGGTTCGCCGAGGTCGGAGAGGACCGTCCGGGCATCGGGGAAGGGGTCGTCGCCTGTGAAGTGGCTGGTGGTGACGAGGTGCGGGAGGCCCGCCCGGGCGGCGGCGAGCGCGCCGGACTGGGAGTCCTCGACGACGACTGCCTCCTCGGCCGAGCGGCCCAGTTCGCGCAGGGCCAGCAGGTAGATGTCCGGAGCGGGCTTCTTGGCGGGCACGATGTCCCCTGCGTAGACGCCGCTCATCCGGGCCCTGATGTCGGCGCCGACCACCGAGCGCAGCACCGCCTCGACGCTGTGCTGAGCCGAGGTGGAGGCCACGGCGACCTGCCAGCCGGCGTCGAGCGCCTCGGCGATCAGGCGCCGCACGCCCGGTCGGCCGGGCAGCGCGCCGTCGTCGACGAGCTGGATGTAGATCTGACTCTTGCGCCGGTGGATGGCGGCGACCTTGTCGGCCAACTCCTCACCAGGAGCGGCGAGTTCGATCTCGGGGTGATCGGCCAGGTACGCCATGAGGCGCTCCTTGCCTCCGCCGGTCTTCAGCAGCGCGGCGTACTCCCGCGCGGTCCACCGGAAGGGGGCACCGAACTCCGCGAACGCCTGGTTGAAGGCGACGAGATGCCCGTCGAGCTCGGTGTCGGCCAGCACTCCGTCGCAGTCGAGGATCAGGGCGCGGTCGGCACTCATGCGGACACCGCTTTCGCGGTCGCCGCGCCCCTGCTGCCGAACAGGTCGATGTGTTCCAGCGTCACCGCCGTGACCGCCGCGGAGATCTGGTCGAACATCTTGACCGGCTCCCACTTGCCGGTGGCCTCCGCGGTGGCGAGATGGGTCCGGGCCGCCTTCATGTAGGCGATCTTGAGGGCGGTGGAGATATTGATCTTTGATATGCCGGCGCCGATGAACCGGCGGAAGTCCGACGCGGCCAGCCCGGTGCCGCCGTGCAGCACGACCGGGAGATCGGTGAGCGCGCGCAGGCTCTCGACGCGGTGGAACTGCAGGACCGGTGCCGCGCTGTACAGGCCGTGCGCGGTGCCGAGTTGGGGGGCGATCATGTCGGTGCCGGTCTCGTGCGCAACCTCGACGAGTTGTCCGACCGAGTAGGAGTGCTTCGCCTCGTCGGACCCGACCCCGTCCTCGACACCGATGATGTTCTCGATCTCGGACTCGACGCCGACGCCCGCCTCATGAGCCTCGGCCACCACCTCGGCGGTCTCCTTCCGAGCCTGTTCCAGGGAACGGTCCGACGCGTCGAAGAGGACCGATGTCCAACCGGCCCCGATCACCTGGGTGATCACTTCCCGGTCGGGGCAGTGGTCGAGATGGAGCGCGACGGGCACGCGCACGCTCTGCGCAGCCGACCGGGCGATCGCCGCCAGCAGGGTGAGGCCCACGCTCCTCACTGTCTTGACCGAGGTTTGCAGGATGATCGGCGACTGCGCCGCCTCGGCCGCCCGGACGACGGCCCGTGCGGAGAGATCGTCAACGATGTTGACGGCGGGGACCGCGTATCCGCCGTTCTGTGCCGCGGTCACCAGATCCACCGTGTTGGCCATCGCCATGGTGTGTCTTCCTTCTGCTGGGGTGCTTCGCTGATGGAGGTGCAAGTCGTCAGTTCGTGGGCGGCGGCGCCAGGACCCGCCTGAGGACATCCAGTACGCCGGGATCCTCGATGGTGGACGGTGTCGGTTCCACCCGGCCGTCGGCGATGGCCCGCAGCGACTTACGCAGGATCTTTCCGGAGCGGGTCTTCGGCAGGGCGTCCACGATCGACACCTCCTTGAACGCGGCCACGGGTCCGATGTCCCGTCGAACGGCCGCGATCAGTTCGGCGCGGAGCGTGTCGGCCTCGACGTCCGCGTCGGCCTTGAGGACCACCAGGCCGCGGGGCACCTGGCCCTTCAGGGCGTCGTGCACACCGATCACCGCGCACTCGGCGACCGCCGGGTGTTCCGCGAGGACCGCTTCCATGGAACCGGTGGACAGGCGGTGGCCGGCCACGTTGATCACGTCGTCGGTGCGGCCCATGACGAACAGGTAGCCGTCCTCGTCGGTGTATCCGCCGTCTCCGGTGCTGTAGTGGCCGGGGAAGCGGGACAGGTACGACTCGACGTAGCGGTCGTCGTCTCCCCAGAGAGTCAGCAGGGTGCCCGGGGGCAGGGGGAGCCTGATGCAGATGGCGCCCTCGGTGCGCGGCGGCAGGACCTCGCCGGAGGGGCTGAGGATCTCGACGTCGTATCCCGGCATCGGCACCGTCGGTGACCCGGGCTTGATCGGGAGTTCCTGAAGTCCTCGCGGGTTGGCCGCCACCGCCCACCCGGTCTCGGTCTGCCACCAGTGGTCAACCACCGGCACACCCAGGATCGACGACGCCCAGCGGTAGGTCTCCGGGTCGAGCCGCTCCCCCGCGAGGAACAGCGCCGTGAAACCGGAGAGGTCGTACTTGGCGACTTCGCCTCCCTGTGGGTCGAGCCTCTTGATCGCCCTGATACCCGTGGGGGCCGTGAAGAGTGCCTTGACGCCGTACTGGGAGATCACGCGCCAGAAGGCTCCGGCATCCGGTGTGCCGACCGGCTTGCCCTCGTAGAGGACGGTGGTGGCACCGACCAGCAGGGGTCCGTAGACGATGTACGAGTGGCCGACGACCCAGCCGACGTCGGAGGCGCTCCACCACACGTCGCCGGGGCCGATGTCGTAGATGTTCTTCATCGACCAGGTCAGGGCCACGGCGTGGCCGCCGTTGTCGCGGACCACGCCCTTGGGCCGGCCGGTGGTGCCGGAGGTGTACAGCACGTACAGCGGGTCGGTGGCCGCTACGTCGACGCACGGGGCGGGACGGGCATTCGCCATCAGCGCGTCCCAGTCGTGGTCCCGCGGACCCAGGTCCGCGCGCAGGCGCTCACGCTGCAGCACCACGACGGAGGTGGGCGGGTGGTCCGAGGCGGCGATCGCCTCGTCCACGATCGGCTTGTAGGCGATCACCCGCCCGGGCTCGATCCCGCAGGAGGCGGTGACCAGGATCTTGGGAGCGGCGTCGGTGATGCGCGCGGCGAGTTCCCTGGGCGCGAACCCGCCGAAGACGACCGAGTGCACCGCGCCCAGCCGGGCGCAGGCGAGCATCGCGACGACCGCCTGCGGGATCATCGGCATGTAGACGACCACCCGGTCGCCCTTGCCGACACCTTGGTCGCGCAGGACTCCGGCGAACCGTGCGACCTCGTCCCGCAGTTCGGCGTAGGTGTATGCCGCGGTGGCGCCGGTGACGGGGGAATCGTAGAGGAGGGCCGGCCGTTCGCCGTGCCCGGCCTCGACGTGCCGGTCCAGCGCGTTGTAACAGGTGTTCAGCTCCCCGTCGGGAAACCAGCGGTGGAACGGCGGGCGGCCGTCGTCCAGCGCCCTTCGCGGTGTACGTGACCAGGTGACGGCGTGTGCGGCATCGAGCCAGAACCGCTGCGGGTCTTTGAGGCTTGCTGCGTAGCTGTCGGCATACGCGTCCATGAATGACTCCCTGTGCTGTCCGTGCTGCCCGTGCTGCCCGTGCTGTCCTCAGTCCGGTGGGGCGAGCTCGTCGTCGGTGAGTACGCGCGAGCGGATCAGGAAGCGGACTCCCTTGGGGGCTTCCAGCGAGAATCCGCCGCCCCGGCCGGGGACCACGTCGATGGTCAGGTGCGTGTGCTTCCAGTATTCGAACTGCGCGGCCGACATCCACACCGGGATCGGGGTGTCGAGCCCGTCCACGTCGAGGTCGCCCAGGTGCACGTCCGAGAGACCGGTGCGGAACTCCCCGGCCGGGTAGCACATGGGTGCGCTCCCGTCGCAGCAGCCGCCGGACTGGTGGAACATCAACGGCCCGTGCTCGCCGGCCAGCTCCCGCAGGAGCCGGCCGGCGGCAGCGGTGAGATCGACTCTCCGGATCGGCATGATCAGAAGAAGCCCAGCGCGTTCGGCGAGTAGGAGGCGAGGACGTTCTTGGTCTGCTGGTAGTGCTCCAGCATCATCTTGTGCGTCTCGCGGCCGATGCCCGACTGCTTGTAGCCGCCGAAGGCGGCGTGCGCGGGGTAGGCGTGGTAACAGTTCGTCCACACCCGGCCGGCCTGGATCTCCCGGGCCGCGCGGTGGGCGGTGTTGTTGTCGCGCGTCCACACCCCCGCCCCGAGGCCGTACAGCGTGTCGTTGGCGGTCTTGACGGCGTCGGCGTAGTCGTCGAACCGGGTCACCGCGACGACCGGGCCGAAGATCTCCTCTTGGAAGACCCGCATCTTGTTGTCGCCCTCGAACACGGTCGGCTGGATGTAGTACCCCCCGGAGAGCTCTCCGCCGAGGTCGGCCTGCTCGCCGCCGGTGAGGACCTTGGCGCCCTCCTTCCGGCCGATGTCGATGTAGGAGAGGATCTTCTCGAACTGGTCGTTGGACGCCTGTGCGCCGATCATCGTCTCGGTGTCCAGGGGGTGGCCCTGCTGGATACGGCCGACCCGCTCGATCCCGTCGGCGAGGAACTGCTCGTACATCGAGGACTGGATCAGCGCTCGCGACGGGCAGGTGCACACCTCTCCCTGGTTCAGCGCGAACATCGCGAAGCCCTCGAGGGCCTTGTCGTAGAAGTCGTCCCGGGCGGCGGCCACGTCCGCGAAGAAGACGTTGGGGCTCTTGCCGCCGAGTTCCAGGGTGACCGGGATGATGTTCTCGCTGGCGTACTGCATGATGAGCCGGCCGGTGGTGGTCTCGCCCGTGAAGGCCACCTTGCGGATCCCCCTGTGCTGCGCGAGGGGCTTTCCGGCCTCGACGCCGAAGCCGGTGACCACGTTGAGCACGCCGGGCGGGAGCAGGTCGGCGATGAGGTCGAGCAGCACATGGATGGAGGCGGGGGTCTGCTCGGCCGGCTTCAGGACGACTGTGTTGCCGGCGGCCAGCGCGGGGGCGACCTTCCAGGTGGCCATGAGGATCGGGAAGTTCCAGGGGATGATCTGCGCCACCGGGCCCAGGGGCTCGTGGAAGTGGTAGGCCACCGTGTCGGCGTCGATCTGGGAGATCCCGCCCTCCTGCGCCCGGATCGCCGCGGCGAAGTACCGGAAGTGGTCGATGGCCAGCGGGATGTCGGCGGCGAGGGTCTCACGGACCGGCTTGCCGTTGTCCCAGGACTCGGCGACGGCCAGGGCTTCCAGGTGCTGCTCCATCCGGTCGGCGATCCGGTGGAGGATCAGCGCCCGTTCGGCCGGCGACGTGCGGCCCCAGGAGGCCGCGGCGCCCTCGGCCGCCGCGACCGCGCGGTCGACGTCGTCGGCGGTGCCGCGGGCGACCTCGGTGAAGACCGCGCCGGTGACCGGGGTGGGGTTCTCGAAGTACTCGCCCTTCGCCGGCGCGACGTACTCGCCGCCGATGAAGTGGTCGTAGCGCGGCTTGAACGCCACCACGCTCTGGGGTGCGCCGGGCGCTGCGTACTGGGGCATGGCACGGCCCTCCTGTCATGACTCTGGCACTCTGCGCGGGGCAGAGGGAAACGGGGGAATGGGTGGTGGTGCCCGGGGATCGGCCGGTCAGCCGACCGCGGGGACCTCGTCCGGGACGTCGCCGCCGCGCACGCTCTGCGCCTCGCCCGCGGCCGGTGCGAGCTTGCGGCTGATGTAGAGGGAATAGGCGACGGCGGCGGCGATGACGACCGCCGGCAGGACGAAGCGGTCGTGGAACAGGCCCAGGTCCTTCATCGGGATGTTCACGACCACCGACGCGACGAAGATGACCGCGGCGGGTGCGTCGACGTAGCCGTGTCCGAAGTTGTTGATGGTGCGGGAGATGAACTCTCCGCCGAAGGCTCCGAGGATGCCGAAGGCGATGCCCCACAGGATGCTGATGCTGCTGTGGGTGACCGCGTAGCTCTGGACCACGGCCAGGCCGGCCACCATGCCCACGTGGTGGGTGACCGGGATCTGCAGTCCCGAGGCGAAGAAGAAGAAGGTGACGACGCCGATGGCCCAGGCGGGGATGATGGCCAGGCCGGCGGTGGCCGGGTTCTGCAGCATCATCCAGGCGATCCAGCCGGCCAGTCCCCCGGTGAAGATCCCCACCATGGTCAGGACGGGCGGCGTGCACTGCCAGGACAGCCAGACCGCCGGGCTGCGCACGCTGTAGCGGCCGCCGGCCGCCTTGACCTCGTCGGGCGTCCTGGCGAAGATCTCGCCGAAGCCGCGGCGGCCGAAGAGCTTGCCCATGATGCAGATCAGTGTCACCGTCAGGGCGATGCTGTCGACGCGGGAGCCGAAGGCGTCGGCGAACAGGCGCTGCAGGAAGTAGCCCAGGGTGCCGAACAGGCCGCCCACGACCATGGGCGAGACCCGACCGGTGCTGATGAGAGGGGTGAGGACGTTCTTGCCGGTCTCCTCCAGGTAACCGCGCCGGCCCGCGTAGGCGGCGGCCGCGACGGCGGGGCCGAAGGACACGTGCGGTCCGAGGTAGAGCCCGAACGCGTACACCCCGAGGAAGTCGACATGCCCTGCCTGGCCGGGGGCCACGAGCAGCGCGACGAACGCGGCGAGTCCGGTGAGGGTGACGGCCCCCACGGCGCCCAGAGCGGCGGCGAAAGCGCCGGCGCAGAACGAGACCACGACACCGATGATCACTGTTTCCATGGATTCATCGCCCTTCAGGTGCGCTTCCTGATTCCGAGCGCGCTCGGAATCAGAACCCCTGCGCCGCGGCGACGGCCGGGTAGACCCGGTCGCTCAGGGCGTGGTAGGTGCCGTCGAAGATCTGGTACATGTCGTCGTAGACCTTGACGTTGGCCTCGACGGGCTCCCAGCGGCCGACCACGTGGACCATCTCGTCGACGGCTTGCTTCAGACTGCCGAAGACGCCGGCTCCGACCGCGCCGATCATCGCGGCGCCCAGGGCGGTGGCCTCCTTCGCCTTGACGGTCTCCACGGGCTTGCCGTACACGTCGGCGGAGATCTGGTTCCACAGCGGCGAGCGTGCGGCGCCGCCGGATATGCGGAAGAACTCGAAGTCGGGAAGACCGGCCTGGTTGATGGCGTCGATCATCGCGCGCATCTCGTAGCAGACGCCCTCCATCGCCGCCCGCACGATGTCGGACTTGTTGTGCCCGAACGTCATGCCGACGAAGGCGCCCCGGGCATCGGCGTTGTAGAAGGGGCAGGCCGCGCCGGCCAGCCACGGGACGAAGACGAGGCCCTGCGCGCCCGGACGGGACTGGGCCGCCTGCCGGGTCAGGAGGTCGTAGCAGTCGATGCCGGTCAGCTCCTGCGCGGTCATCTCCAGCTGGCCGAACGTCTGGCGCACCCACTTGAAGCTGCTGGCCGCCGCGCTCGCGTGTCCCTCGATCTCCCACTTGTGCAGGGCCGACCCGATCACGTGGGCCTTCCTGTTGGGGTCACGCACCGGCTGTTCGGACTGGGCCACGATGACGCCGGCCGTGCCCAGCACGAGGGAGGCCATGCCCTCGGTGATGTTGCCGAGACCGACGGCTGCGCACTGGTGGTCGCCGCTGCCGACGACCAGGGGGGTCCCCTCGGCCAGGCCGGTCTTCTCCGCCACCTCCCTGGTCACTGCGCCCGCGACGGTGCCCGACGGCACGTTCTTCGAGTACTTCGCCGCGTCGACACCGAAGATCCCGGCCAGCTTGTGGTCGTACTGGAAGGTGTCGCCGTCGACGATCTGCCACCAGCCCGCGTCGTCGGTGTCGTCGATGTAGTCGTCGGCGCCGTAGGCCTTCATGACGAGGGCGTGGATGCTGTGGATGAGGGCGGTGCGCTCGTACAGCTCCGGGTGGTGCTTCTTGACCCAGTAGATCTTCGACGAGGGCCAGACCTGCCCGAGGGGGAATCCGGTGATGTCGTAGAGGTCGTCGGCCGTCATGCCGTGCTCGGCCAGCTGCTGCTCCATCCAAGGGAGCATCTCGGCGTTGCGCAGGTCCTGCCACATGATGATGTCCCGGACGAAGCCGCCGTCCTCGTCGCGCAGCACGAAACTCGACCGCATCATGGTGAAGCTGATGGAGGCGATGTCCTGGGGGTCGATGCCGCTCTTGCCGATCGCCTCGCGGGTGGAGTCGTAGCAGTTGTCGATGATCGCCTGCGGGCTGCACTCGACCCAGCCGGCCTGCGGGTAGCGCAGCGGGTTCTCCTTGTAGCCCGACGCTATCTCGTCGCCGCGGAGGTTGAAGATGACGGTGCGGCATCCGGTCGTGCCCGCGTCGATGCCGATCACATATCTTTTGCTGTCCACTGAGATTCCTCCTTGAATTCAGTAGATTCAGACGTGCCGCCGTCCCGAGCGGCCCGATTTGTGCTGCACCAGAATCCGGTCAGGAAATTACCGGAGATCTGTCGCGAAGTGATTCAGTTGTTGTACATGTAGCGGCCGCCAGTGACGTCCACCGAGATGCCGGTGACGTACGCGCTCTCGTCGCAGACGAGGAACATCACGGCACCGGCCGTGTCCGAGGGCTGGGCGATCCGACCCATCGGCACGTTGCCGACCTGCTGGGCCTTCGTGGTGTCCGTGTGCGCTCCCTGGTCGGTGAGCGGGGTCTCGGTGACGCCGGGGCAGACCGCGTTGACCCGGATGCCGTCGCTGACGAAATAGCCGGCGGCGTACTTCGTGAGACCGATGAGACCCGCCTTCGACGCCACGTAGTGGGGGCCCGCCCAACTGCCGCCGCTCTTTCCGGACGTGGAGGAGATGTTGACGATGCGGCCACCGGTGAGCTTCATGTAGGGGTGGACCTCGCGCAAGCACCGGAACGCCCCGGAGAGGTTGATGTTCATGACGAAGTCCCATTCCTCGTCGGAACATTCAGGCAGTTGCGAGAACCGGGCGACGGCCGCGCCGTTGACCAGGATCGTGATCTTCCCGGTCCGGTCGAAGACCTCCTGGAAGGCACGCTTCACGGACGGCGAGTCGGAGATGTCCATGTGCACCGCGAAGGCTTCGCCGCCGGCCTCCTGGATCTCCTTGACCGTGTTCGCGTTGGCGTCGTCGTCGATGTCCGCACAGGCCACCAGCGCGCCGTGCGCGGCGAGTTCCAGGGCCACCGCGCGGTCGATGCCGGATGCCGCGCCGGTGACCACGGCGACATCGCCCTTGAGTCGTTCGCTCCTCATGGCTCCGCCTCAGTCCCTGGTGATCTCGATGTTCGAGAAGATCTCCTCGAACAGCGGCAGTTCACGGATGATCTGGTCACCCGCGCGCGTCCCGACGATGTCCGCCCCGGCGGCCACGCAGCCCAGCGCCACGGCGGTGGTCCAGAAGCGTCCGGTCCCGGCGAGCTTGATCCTGACTCCGGAGTCCTTGAGAGTGTCGTTCATCAGTTTGATGACCGCCATGTCCGGCCCGCCCTCCCGTCCGGTGGACGACTTGACGTAGTCGCCGCCGCCCTCGGCCACGCTGTTGCAGGCCGCGACGATCTCGTCCGAGGTCAGCCGGGACACCTCGACGATGAACCGGGTCTCCCGTCCCTGGGCGGCCTTGACCAGCTCCCGGACCTCCTTGGTGACCTTGTCGTACTCGCCGTTCTTGAGCGCCCCGAACTCGATCACGGGGTCGATGAGGACGGCGCCGCGCCGGACCGCGTCCTCGACCGCGGCGACCTTGGAGGTCAGGGTGCCGGTGCCGAAGGGGTAGTCGGTCACCACGTTCGGCAGCACGTCCGTGCCCTTGAGCTCGCTGACGATGTAGTCGAGGTAGTTCGGGTTCACGCAGCACGCGTGGACGTTGTGCTCGAGGCAGACCGCCACGAGCTCCTTGATGGAGTCCAGGGTGGTGTCGGGGTGGACCAGCGATATGTCGAGCATCTTGGCGAACGACTGCGCGTCGATCTTCTTGCCGCGAATCTTGATCACGATTTCGGACCTCCCTAGAGGCTGTTCTCAGTACCCCTGGATTAGATCTGTATATACAGGCAAGTACGAGATTGGACGAGAGCGTATGTGCGGCGCCTGGGCCAGTCAAGAGACTGGTTCAGGGGAGTTGGGCAGAGGTGTTCAGCATGGCCGCTCCGCAGGGCGGGAGGCCGCGCTGATCGACTCGCAGGCCGCGTCGGCCACGGCCTCGGCGGTCAGGCCGAAGCCGAACAGGCCGCGCTCGAAGCGGGCCGGCATCGCCATGCCGACAGCGTTGGCGACACCCTGGCCGAGCGGGCCCGTCGTGGTCTCGACACCGGGCGTGTGTCCGTGCTCCGGGTGTCCGGGCGTGCGGCTTCCCCAGCTGCGGAAGGCCTGGAGATCCTCGAGTTCGAGGCCGTATCCGGCGAGGAACAGCTGGATGTAGAGCGTCAGGCTGGTGCGGCCGGGGGGACAGTACGAAGCGGTCCCGGCCGGTCCGGTCGGGGTCTGCGGGGTCGTGCCGCATCAGTTTCCGGAAGAGCAGGCAGGCGGCCGGGGCCAGGCTCATCGCCCTCCCGGGGTGGCCGTTGCCCGCCTTCTGCACGGCGTCCATCGCCAGGACGCGCGCGGTGTCCACGGCACGCTGGTCGATGTCGCTCCACTGCAGGTGGTCGGTGGTCGTGCGGGAGTGCACAGCTTTTTCTCCTTCGGAGTGACGGAAACGCTTTCTCCTCGGGGTGGTGCCGCGCCGCGGGCGGGTGGGGAGGCAGCCTGCCGCCCGCGGCGCGAGATCGGCCGGCTCACACGTCCGGGATGGCGTCCCATCGGGCGCGGGTGTACTGGCCTGGGTAGGGCGCCTGCGTCCACGGCATGCCGAGTTCGTGTGCGGCGCGCAGGGGCCAGGCCGCCTCCCGCAGGGCCACGCGCCCCAGGAAGACCGCATCGGCCTCACCGGCCGCCAGGACGGCCTCGGCCTGTTTGGGATCGAGGATCAGTCCGACGGCAGCGGTGGGGATCCCGTTGTCCTCGCGGATCCTGGCGGCGAGGGGGACCTGGTAGCCGCGCGTGGCGGGAATGTCGGCGGGGGCGATGCTGCCGCTGGACACGTCCACCAGATCCACGCCCCGCTCGCGCATGAGCCCCACGAACCTGCTGGTCTGTTCGATGTCCCAGGCGTCCGGCAGCCAGTCGGTCGCCGAGACGCGCACGAACAGCGGTTTGCGGTCCGGCCAGACCTTCCGGACGGCTTCGACGACTTCCAGGGGGAAACGCACGCGTCCCTCGAAGGATCCCCCGTACTCGTCGGTCCGGTCGTTGGCCAGGGGCGAGAGGAACTCGTGCAGCAGATACCCGTGCGCGGCGTGGATCTCCAGGACGTCGGCACCCGCCCGGTGCGCGCGCCGCGCGGCGTCCGCGAACCGGGAGGCGACACCTTTCATCTCGTCCCGGGTCAGCGCCCGGGGCGCGGGGCGGCCCGGGTGTTCCCTCGTGGACGGAGCGACCGTGGTCCACCCACCCCGGTCGGGGGGCAGCACGCCGGACGGCTCACCGGGAAAGCCACGCCAGGTGGAGGCCTTGCGGCCGGCATGGGAGATCTGGAAACCGAACGCCGCGCCCTGGGCGTGCACGAAGTCCACGATGCGGGCCCAGCCCTCGGCCTGCCTGTCGTTCCACAATCCGGCGTCCTGCGGCGTGATCCGGCCGGCGGGATCGACCGCCACGGCTTCGGACATGATGAGCCCGAAGCCGGTCTGGGCCCGTGCGCCCAGGTGGGCCAGGTGCCAGTCGTGGGGCATGCCGTCCTCCTCGACACAGGAGTACTGGCACATCGGGGAGAGCCAGATCCGGTTGCGGACGGACACACCCCGCAGGGTGCAGGGCTCGAACAGAAGCGGCATGGTCACCGGTCTCCTTGGAGGTCTGCGGCGGGCGGAACGCCGGGTGTCGTCTGACGGGGGTCGCTGTCGCGCCGGTCAGTCATGGCCGACCGGGGCCGTGGCCGCCGCGTTCATGAAGCGGCGCTGGTACGACACGACCTGGTTCGCCGAGGCGAAGCGCGCGAGGTACTCGGGCTCGGCCGTGATGACCAGCCGGTCGACGACGTCCGCGAACTCGGGATCGGTCATCAGCTTGTCGAGATCCCGGTAGTTGGCGCCCTCCATGCTGCACACGATCAGACGGGTGTCGGGCAGGTGGGACTGCTTGAGCAGGCGCAGGTTGTGCCGGACGGCGTCCAGGCCGTCCCACCCCTCCGCGTCGTTCAGGTGCCGGTAGGAGACGAGATCCTCGCCGTAGTGCAGGACGTCGATGAGTTCACGGTCGCCGCCCGAGGCGGACAAGTGGTCGGTGTCGACGAGGAACGTCCTCAACTGCTCGAGGCGGGACCTGTCCCGGGTGGCACGGTAGGAGGCGACGAGATCACGCACGTGCCTGGCCTGCGAGAGCCGGTGGCGGATGAAGCTGTTGATGAAGTACGGCTTCGCCTGCAGCGCCAGGGCGCTCTGGTACGGCTCGAACATGAGCGTGTAGTTGACGCGGTAGCCGTGCTCGCGCAGGGCCAGAGCGAGGGTGTGCGACCGGAACGCGTCCTGCGTGGACGGGGAGGCGTAGTGCGCGCCCAGCTTCCGGTCGCCGCTCATCAACTCGTGCACGTTGCCGGCGTTCACCGGGCCGGTGTGCGGGACCTTCACCACGAGCCGGTACGGCGAGAGGATCTCGCGGTACACCGCGATCTCGTCAAGGATCTTGTCGAAGTCCGGCTCGAAGGGGTTCTCGATCTCGACGCTGACGTCGCAGCCGGGACCGAGGACGTCGCCGAGCTCCGTCATCACCTCCTCCAGCGTGTGGAACTTGCGCCCGACGTTCGCCTCGGGATTGTTGATGAACAGGTCGTAGACGATCCCGGGGTTGCAGGTGAGGTTGCCCAGCAGACCCGCGACGGGGGCGACCTCGTACGGGTTGGCGGAGTCCGCGGAGTACACGACACCGGTCGGCCGGCGAACGCCGTTCCCGTCGAAGCCGATGTCGCGCACGAGGTCGATCGACAGCAGACCGTCGGGCTCCAGTGAGCTCTCGATCCGGAAGCCTGCCGGGATTTCCCCCTCGGGCACGGCGAACGTCCTGATGACGTCACGGAACCGGTCCGTCACCGCCACCGCGCTCGCGCACCGGTTGAGCGCTTCGAAGTCCCGGCGCTCCAGAAGGAGGTCGCGAACCCGGCGGACGTCGCCCTCGTGACCGCGGGCCGCGTCCGCGGTCAGAGCGCCGAGCGTGTAGTGCACTCCGGTGCGCCCGGCACCGGCAGACCGGTAGTTGACATGGGGCATCTTCTCGCCTTCCTGCGCTACAGGAGGAGTACGCGGGAGCCTCACTCCACAAGTAGATACACCTGAGTTACTGAGGCATTACCTGTATATACAGGGAAAGCTAGGTGGTCGCTCCCCGCATGTCAACCGATCGGATCCATGACGTTCGCGCACGCACGCGTCCACACATCGAGAAGGCCGACACCATGTGGCCCACCCGGGAGGCTTCGGATGCGGGATGCCGAGCAGCCCACAGCGGGCCACCACAGCAGCACGAAGTCCGGCATGGCCGGCATCGGACGCGCCGTGAGGGCGGGGCGCCCGACGGCAGTCGGCCAGGGGCTTCGAAGGCACGGACGAAGTGGTTCCGGGCTGCCGGCAGCCCGGCTTCCGGGCGCCGGGGGCGGTGATGCAGGCTGTTCCGCACCGCCATGAGGGTTCACCGCACCGAACGCCGCCACCCCTCGGCCGCGAGTGATCGCCTAACCGCCCGGTGACGACCTGTCAAAGCCCAGGCAGCGTCCCTCGCCGGGCAGCCGGCGGGTGCCGCCGGACGGCTCACCGACAGCGTCACTCGAGCGTGCGACGCTCACTCCGGCGGGCGGTGGAACTCGAAGGTCACCTTCATCTTGTCGCCACGGAAGAGCACGTGGCAGTACTCGAACGGCCCGCCCGAGGACGCGTAGTTGGTCTCCTCAAGCTGCAGGAGGGTGAAGCCGGGTTTCACCTGGAGCAGTTGGGCGTCGCGCTCGCTGGCCAACGCCGTCTCGACGGACTCGACGACCCGCGCCGGCTTCAGACCGTAGTCCGATTCCAGCACGTCGCGCAGCTGCACACCCTCCAGGTCCTTGTCACCCAGGTCCGGGCACACACCCACGGGGATGTAGGAGAGGTGGATGCTCAGCGGTTCGCCGTGCACGGTCCGCAGCCGCTCGATCCGGTACACCGTGTCGCCTTCGCCGAGCCCCAGCTCCTTGCGCACCCGCCCCGGCGCCTCCACCTTGGAGGAGTTCAGCAGAATGGTCTTGCTGGAGATCCCCAGGTCGTCGAGCTGGCGCTGGATGCCGATCGGCAGGTGCGCCCTGTTGGCGATCTTGGGTTCGGCCACAAAGGTCCCCTTGCCGGGAACCCTGTAGACCAGCCCCTGCTGGACGAGCCTCGTGATCACCGCCCGCGCGGTCATCCGGCTCAGTCCGTACGTCGCGCTCAGCTCGTTCTCGGACGGGATCTGCTTGTTCGGCAGCCACTCCTCGTCGGCGATTCTGTCCTTGATCGCCTCTTCCAGCTGTACATGCAGCGGCGTCGGGCTCGATCGGTCCAACATGGCGGCCCCCGTTTCGGCAACATGTATGTACAGGAACGGTCAGCATATCACCTGCTAGTGGCACGAGGGCGGGAGTTTGTCAACACCTCGGACCGCCGCGGTCACCAGGTGGCGGTGAGCACGATCTTGCCGACCGTCCTTCCCGACAGCACCTCCAGGTGTGCCCGGCGGATGGTGTCCGTCGTGATCCCGTGCAGAGTGGTGGCCATCGTGGTGCGGATCGTCCCTGCCTCGACGAGCTCGGCGGTGCGGTCGAGCAGCCGCCGGTGCGCGGCCATGTCCTGTGTCTCGAACATGGGGCGGGTGAACATCTTGACCCAGTGCCAGGTGACCGACTTGTCCTTCAGGGGAAGGATGTCGAGCGCCGTGGGGGAATCAAGCGCGGCCACCCGGCCGAACGGTACGGCGATCTCCGCGAAAGCCTGCATGTTGCCCTCGGTGTGCGGGGCCAGGATGTAGTCCACGCCCAGGGGCGCGGCCCTCTTCACCTCCTTGACCAGGTCATGGTGGTCGACGACGTGGTCGGCGCCGTGGGCCAGTGCCCACGCGCGGGACTCGGGCCGGGAGGCCGTCGCGATCACTCGCAGGTTCGTCAGCCGCTTGGCGAGCTGGAGGGCGATCGAGCCGACGCCACCCGCCCCGGCGAGTACCAGCAGGGTTCCCGTGCTCTCGGCGGAGAGCCCGAAGTGGTCGAACAGGGCTTCCCATGCGGTGATGGTCGTCAAGGGCAACGCCGCGGCTTGCGCGAAGGTCAGACCACGCGGCATCCGTCCCACGAGCCGGGCGTCCACCGCATGGTAGGTGGCGTTCGTGCCGTCACGCGTGACGTCGCCGGCGTAGTAGACGCGCTCCCCCACTGCGAACTCGGTGACATCGGCTCCGATCGCCTCGACAGTCCCTGCGGCGTCGTAGCCCAGGACCCTGGACTCCCCCTGCCCCATGCGGGCATGCAGCTTCGTGTCGACGGGGTTGGCCGAGACGGCGTGGATCCGCACGAGCAGGTCGCGCGGTCGCAGCCCGGGCATCGGCAGGGTGCGGGTGAGGAACGCGTCCGGGTCCGCGGCACCGCGGCCTCCCTGCGCGACGATCCCTGTCATCGTGCCGCCCACCGCTGCCTCCATCAGATCGGTTTTGCGCGTCGGCGCCGCGCAGGCGCTCCGGCCGCCGGTCCGGACGCGGCGAAGAGGCGTGGATCACGGCGCGGTGCCGTTCGCCCCACCATGCCATGGTCACGATCGCCGCTGCGCAGCCGACCGAGCCGGTCGGCCCCGGCCCGCCGCCGCGGCACCCGCGGCAGAGGAGGCAGCGCGGCCTCCGCACCCGTGCTCCAACCTGCGCGACAAGCAAGGAAGTTGGACTCGTCGATCGCGGGTCTGGGTGCGAACTCCTTCCGCAGGAACCGACTTGGCCGACAGTCCGTGCGTGATCCCGAACGGACTGGACGCGCCGCGGAGACCCGCCGCGCCGATGCTGGTGGAGTGAGGGATTTCGAGGCCCCGAGCGACCCGACTCGGGTGCGAGCTCCTCCGGGGACGCGCGATCGAAAGGAGAGTCCGATCTTGCGAGAACGCGCATTCAGGACACATGCGCCACCCACTGTCCAGTCTTGCGACCAGCCGCCATCAGTAGCAAAATGCGGGACACCGTTCCGCAATACGACACATGTATGTAGGCCAGGGAGTAGCCCATGAGTGACAGTCCGCGCCTGAACCGTCCGGTCACCGTCCACTTCCGCGCAGACTGGGGGCAGGCGAACTTCCACCGGATCTCCGGTTGGCTGTCGCAGGAACTCGGCGACCGGTCGCCTGAAGGCTCCCGGTTCGCCGTGTGGAACGGCCGGGGCGGCACGGACCAGATCGCGGCGTTGCGCGCCAAGGAATGCGACATCACCATTGCCACGCCGACCGCGGCACTGAGCATGCTGCAGCAGGCCGGCGAGCTGGAGGGGCTGGCCGCCCTGGGCGTCATCCCCCAGCGGGACAGGCTCGTGGTCGCGGTGGATGCCGAACTCCCCGTGTCCACCGTGGCCGACCTGGCCTCCATCGACCGCCCTCTGACGATCGCGACCTCCCAGGACGACGGGGTGAACCTGATCGGCCTGGCCACGCACAAGGCGCTGCGGCTGGCCGGCCTCGACCTGGACCGGTTCTCGTTCTTCTACGACGAGCGCCCCTTCCCGCCGATCGCCCGGTTCGCGGCAGGCAAGGCGGACGTGCTCATCCACGAAGCCATCATGACTCCGCACTGGCAGAGCATCGACCGAGTCCGTCCGGTGAAGTACCTGCCCTGGGGCGACGCCGTGCTGGACGCGTTCGAGGCCGAGGGGTGGGGCCGGGCCGTGGTGCCCGCCGGCTACCTCCCGGGACTGGAGAAGGACCTCACCACGCTCGAGTTCTCCGACTTCGGAGTGCTGTGCCGCGAGGACCTGGCCGACGACCTCGCCTACCTGGTCACCTGGTGCATGGTCCGCACCAAGGCGGCCCTGGAGGGCCAGTACAAGCACATCCCCGCCGACTACTCCCCCGTCGGCTACCCCCTCGACCCGGCCGCGATGGCGCGCACCCCTCTGCCGTTGCACCCGGCCGCGGCACGCGCGTATGCCGACCTGGCCGACGCCGACCTCACGGCGGACGACGGCTCGGTCATCTGGAAGTGATCCAGTAACCGCGGGGCCGGGCGCACCACCAGGGCTCGGCCCCGGGTCCCCGTCAGCGCGCGGTCTCGTCCCTCGACGTCCCGCTCAGTCGCGCACGGCCCAGCAACTCGTCCAGGACGGCCGCGTGCGGCTCGGCGGTATTGCGCACGTGGACGTGCAGCGAGGCCGGCCCGGTGTCGAGTTCCTGCGCCAGCCGACGCATGGTCACCTCAACAGCGTGGAGAGCAGCCAAGCCGTGCGCACGGGCGGTCGGATCGGCTGGACCCTGCCCGCACACAACACCGAACCGCGGGCACAGCTGGCCGAGGTGCGCGAACGCGGATACGCCGCCATGAACACACCCGGCGACGCCAGCGAGATCGCCGCCCTCGTCCGGGACAAGCGAGGCCGTCCGCGCGCCGCGCCCATCACGACTTCGCCGACACGGTCGTACGCATGGCCAAGGAGCTGAGCGACCGCGTCGGCTGATCGCGCATCCCCACGAGCGGCCGGAACTCCCCAGGGAGTCCGGCCGCTCTACGCATGCCGAAACGCAATACCTCCGGCACGACGGTTGCCGAGCCGCGTATTTGGTATCACACTGACGGCCAGTGTTCCGCATAGCGCTACAAGAGCCTTCCCGTCCGTTGCGATCTTCGCAAAGGAGCCCGGTATGTCTGCCCTTGAGCCCAGCCTTGACGAGGTCGAGAAAGCGGTGAGCGTGATGCGCGCTCGGTCCGCCGAACCGGCCCAGGACTCGCTGCTGAACAACATCAAGCCGCCCGCGGACGGCGGCCAGCAGGTTTTGCTGCGCGTGGACCCGCTCGCGGCTCTGTGGGCCGACCACCGAGTGCGACTGCTGTGGCGCGGGGTGCTCGACTTCAGCGACGACGGCACATGGCTCACCGGTATGGGCCCGTGCCGGCGCCGTCGTCCCCTGCGGGAACGTTCTGCAGGGCGGCCCGGCGCAGGAGCACGGGCAGTTCTACCACTGGCACACCGTCTCCGACGTCGTGATCCGCTACGGCGCCCACAACTCGCCTCTGTCGCCCGGGCAGATCATCGCCACGCAGAACCTGCACGGAGTGAACTCGCGGTTGAGGATTGCCGTTCCGAACTTCTGCGCCACGAGTACGACGCCTCGCCACCGGCCCAGTGGGCGGACGAGGCGGTCCGTCAGTTCCCGACCATGGTCGGTTCCACCCAGTTCGCGGCACTGCGCAACAGGGACGAGATCCGCACGTGCAAGGAGTGCGGTCACGTCAACAGTCTCTTCCCCGTGGAGGGTTGGGGCCGGCCACGGCAGGTCCGCCGGACAACCGCGGTGCGGGCCGCCGAGGCCGCCATGCGTGAGGCCGCCGTCACCGACGCCTGACAACGCTCCAGCTCTGGGTGGAGCACGGCCCGTGCATGTGCCCGTACTCCACCTGTGTCCCTCGCCGTAGTCGCCCACGCCGTTCCCGGAACGCCGGCCGCTCACCCACGGCCGCCGCATCACCTTGCAGCATTACGCGTCCTGTTGCTGCCGCACGCCCGAGTCAGAGCCGCAAGCACGCCGCCCTTCCAAGGCCTTTCGTGTCCTGCTGCACCGCAACCCCGCACAGGCCCCGCGTCCTTGCGCCCCGCCGGTTGCCCCGTTGCCGTCCCTCACCTCATCAGAGGAGTACGAGCCGTGTCCTCTTCCCTTCAGCCAGCTGCGGCGGCCGAGACCGCCGACAGCCGGCCCGCCCTATCCCGACCGCTCGCAGTGGCACTTCTTCTCGTCTGGCCCGCCCAGCTGCTGACCGTCGTGGGATCGATCGGCAGCAACGCCATGCCACAGATCGCCGAGCACATGCGCACCCCACACATCGCCTGGTTCACAGTGACCTTCGTCCTGGTCTCGCTGATGACCGTGCCGTTCGCCATGAAACTGGGCTCCGTCTTCGGCAAACGCCGCATCATGGTCATCCTCACCGCGGCCGGCCTGGTCGGTGACATCGTCGCGGCGGTGGCCCCCAACTTCACGGTCATGCTCATCGGCCGCGCCATGGGAGGCTTCTACGGGCCGGTGGTGCCGCTGGTCATGGCGAGCGTACGCGAGATCTTTCCCCGGGCATGGGTGTCCACGGTGTACGGGATCATCACGGGGTCGATCGGCATCGCGCAGGTCGGCAGTCCGCTGCTGGCCGGTTGGCTCATCGACGACTTCGGCTGGCGTGCGGCCCTTTGGTCACTGGTGATCTCGACCCTCGTGGCGGGAGCATGCCTGCTGGCGATGCCCGAAACACCCCGCAAGGGCACCGTCAGGAACTTCGACTGGGCGGGCGGTCTGCTGCTCGGCGGTGGGGTGGCCCTGCTCGTCTTCGGAATCGGCAAGGGCGGCAGCTGGGGATGGACCGCGGCCGGCACCATGATCTGCCTGGTGGCGGGCGTGGCCGCCCTCGTGGGCTTCGTGCTGGTGGAGCTGCGCGTCCAGCAGCCGGTCGTCCACGTGCGGATCCTCGCCAGGCGTGCGGTCGCCGCAGCCGTGATCGTGCCGTCACTGGTGCAGGGCGTGTTCTTCGTCGTGCCGACGGTCCTGACCTTCCTCGCCCTGTATCCGGCCATCCCGCACGTCTCCGACGGCCTGGGGTGGAGTGTCACCCACACCGCGGTCGTCGGTATCGCGGCCGGCGTGGTCACCGTCCTGGCGGGAGTAGCCGTGGGTCGGCTGCTGCGCAGAACGGGCCCCCGGTTGCTGTGGTTCGTCAGTACCGGCACTCTCTCCGTCGGCCTGCTGCTGGCCGGGCTCTACCACGGCGACGAGGTGGAGATCATCCTGACGGGCGTGGTCATCGGTCTGGGTGGCGGCATGCTCGTGTCCACCGTCGGCTCGATGATCGTGTCCGTGGTGTCGCTGGAGGACCAGCCGGCGGCCAGCGGCATCTCCTCCCTGCTCTATCAGGCATCGGGAGCGCTGACATACCAGTTGCTGTTCCTTCAGTTGGACGATCACTCCACGGTGATGCGGGGTGTGACGTTCTACGCGGACGCCGGCTTCCGCAACGCCTACTTCGTGCTCGCCGGCCTCGTCGCCGTCGGCTTCCTCCTGACGCTGGGAATGCCGCGGCTGCAGCGCCCCGAGCAGGCGCTGCAGAGCTGACCGGGAGCGAACCCCATCCCGTCCGGACACCGAACCGAACGACACCCCCTCACAAACGAGTCCAGGAGGCGGCCATGTCCGGCCAGGCTCCCGCGCTGCGGCGCCCTGTCACCCTTCACTTCCGCGGTGACTGGGGACAGGCCAACACGCAGCCGGCGGCAGTCCCCGCAGCAGTACGCCGGGCCGCCGCGGCGGATCGCCAACGTCATCCGGGTCGTACCACCACCGCGATCATGTGCGCCGTCAGGACCTGAGCCGCCACGAGTCCAGCCGTACTCCCGAGGGCGGATGGGGAGGTTTCGCATCCGCCCTCGCGGTCATCCGAACACGTGATACTCACGCGTCCCGTTCCGAGGACGCGGAAGGGAACCGCGGCGGGCGCTTCTCATGGAACGCGGTGATTCCCTCCAGCGCGTCTTCCTGGTAGAAGTCGATGGTCTCCAAGGCGACGGACAGTTCGAAGGCAGGTGCCGCCAGGCGAAGGACGTGGTTGAGAGCCCGCTTGGTGGATCTGACCGCTCGTTGCGGTCCCGCGCCGATCCGGTCGGCCAGATCGTAGGCCCGCTGCAGCACTTCGTCTCCCGGCACCGCCAGGCTCACCAAGCCGATGCGCTCGGCCTCCGCGCCGGTGAGGAATTCCGAGGTGAGGAGGTAGTACTTCGACTTGGCCATCCCGCACAGCCATGGCCAGAGCATCGCGGCGTGGTCGCCGGACGCGACACCGAGACGCATGTGGCCGTCTGTGATGCGGACCGTCTCGTCGATGATGCTGATGTCGGCAGTGAGCGCGACGGCAAGGCCGGCGCCCACAGCAACTCCATTGATCGCGGAGATGATGGGCTTCTTGCAGTCGAGCATGTTGTTGACGATGTCCAGCGCGACCTGGCCCGACCTCAGCACGCGCTCGCTTCGCAGGGCTGCGCGGGGATCGGCGTCCTGCTTCAGATCGCCGCCCGCCGAGAACGCGCGCCCGCGCCCGGTGATCACGGCCACGCAGGCGTCGGGATCCTCGTCGAAGGTTCGCCAGACCGCTGCGAACTCGTCGTGGAGTCGTTCGTTGGCGGCGTTCAGCCGTTCCGGCCGGTCAATGATGATCACGAGGACGCCGTTCGGGCGGCGCTCGAAGGACAGGTGCTCGTAGTCGTCGTACCTCATGTCACTCGGCCGCCGCGTCGCGCTTCTTGGCGTATGCGAGCGCGGTCGCACACAGGATCTCGAACATGATGTTGGCGGCGTTGAGCGCTGTCTGTCCACTGGGGTCGAACGGCGGTGACACCTCCATGACGTCGCCGCCGATGACGTCGAGGCCCTGGATTCCTCGCACGAGCGCCAGGGCCTGCTTCATGGACAGGCCGTCGGGCTCGGGGGCTCCGGTTCCGAAGGCGTAGGGGACATCGAGGACGTCGACGTCGAAGGTGACGTACACCGGCGAGTCGCCGACGACGCGGCGCACCTCGGTGAGCGTCCCGTCGACCCCGATGCGGTCGATGTCCTCGATGGTCAGCAGGGTCATGCCATGGTCCTTGTGCCAGCTTCGGTCCTCGTGAATGAACCGGGTGCCGTGGATACCGAGGCTGATGGTCTTGGTCGCGTCGACGTAGCCGTGCTCGATGGCGGCACGGACGGCGTTGCCGTGGTGGATGTAGTCCCCGCCGAAGGGGTCGTCGTAGGCGTCCGGATGCGCGTCCAGGTGGATGAGGGCGATCGGCCCGTTGTCGCCGACCAGGCCCTTGATGGCGGAGTAGGTGACACCGTGATCGCCACCGGCGGCGACAACCGCGGCGCCGGTCGCGGCGATGCTCGCGACGAACTCGGCGGCCAGGTCGATGCTCAGCTTCGGGTCCATCGGGTTGACCGGTGCGTTGCCGGCGTCGACCACATCGCAGAGCTCGAACGGTGCTACCCCATGGAAGCTGAGCTGGCGGATGAGACCGGACATCTCACGGATCTGCGCGGGCCCGAGCTTCGCCGATCCCCGCCCGCTCTGGAACTCGAACGGCAGGCCGACAAGGGCGATCTCCGCACCGTCGAGTTCGGGCTTGTAGGGCCGGCGCATGAAGGTGGAGAGACCGGCGAAGCGGGCGATGGACCGGCGTCCCAGCTCGGCGGCCACGTCATTGATCTGGTTCGTCATGTTCCTTCTCCTTGGGTGCAGTTGTTCAGTCGTTGGCCAGAGCCAGGACGGTGGCCGCCAGGACCCGCGTTCCCGTTGCCAAGTCGGTGAGGTCGGTGTCCTCCTTCGGGTTGTGGCTCAGACCGTCGCGGCTGGGTACGAACACCATTCCGGTCGGGGCGTGCCCGGCCAGGTGCAGCGAGTCGTGGAAGGCGCCGGAGTCGATCGGCACCGCCGGGATGTCGAGCAGCCGGGCAGCGTCCGCGATAATCCGCTGGATGACCTCGTCGAACGGGGTCGGGGGCATCTCCATGACCCTTGCGATCGTCGCGCCGTCCTGCGAAGCCACGATCGAGCGCAGCCTGGACTCGGCCGATTCAAGTGTCGTGGTTTCGGGATGCCGCAGGTCGACGCTGAAGGAGACGCGTTCGGGAATGACGTTGATCGATCCCGGTCCGACGTTCATGCGGCCGATGGTCAGCCGCAGGTTGTCGTCACCATCGGCGAACAGGCGGTAGACATCGGATGCGATGGCGGTTGCCTTGCGCAGGGCGTCGTCGCGGGCGCCTTTGGGGGTGCTGCCGGCGTGTGCCGCGACACCGGTGGTCTCGACCTCGAACCATCGGGTTCCCTGGATCCCCCGGACGACGCCGACGGGGATGCCGACCGCCTCGAGGATCGGTCCCTGCTCGATGTGGGCTTCGACGAAGGCCGCCAAGGGAGCACCCAACGGACGTGAGGGGACATCAGAGAAGTCGGCGACGACAGCGGACAGCTCCTCCTCGACGGTGATGCCGTCCTTGTCGGCGGTCCTGAGGAAGCCCGCGAGCAGCCCGGGGTCGGTGAACGCGGAAGCTCCCATCGATCCGGGAGGGAAGCGGCAGCCCTCCTCGTTGGTCCAGATCACCGCCTCCACCGGACGACGGTGGGACACACCGCTGTCACGGAGCGCCGCGAGCACCTCGATGGCCGCGCATACCCCGTAGGCGCCGTCCAGCTTCCCCCCGGTCGGCTGACTGTCGGCGTGGGAGCCTGTGACCACAGGCAGGGCATGGGGGTCTGACCCTTCGACCCGGAAGAAGAGGTTGCCGATCGTGTCCTGATGGGCAGTCGCACCGTAGCCCCGGGCGAGGTCGATGAGAAACCGGCGGCCCCGAAAGTCGTCATTGGTGAGGGCCTGCCGGTTCACACCGCCGTCGTCGCGGGCGCCGAAGGCAGCCAGGTCGTTGATCAGCCTCCCCAGACGATGCTCATCGACCGCCGTGGCGAGCGTGCGGACGTCCTCGCTCGAAGGCCCTCTGGTGGTTTGATTTGTTGACGAAGCAGTCACACGCTCAGCAGCTTTCGGTCGGCCTGGCCGGTGACGGATCCAGGAGCGGTTAGGTCGGGCGGTATTCCGGTCACGCCACGAGGCGGGCGGCGCCGCTCACTCGGCTGCGGTCAGGATCGTCGCCGACCTGGGAAAGTTAGTCGTGGACGAGGCCGTCCAGCGCGTCCGCCGCGCATGTGGTGTGCCGACTGCGGCGATACCGCCTGAGAGCGAGTACCACTCGTGTTCGGCGGTGTACTGCGGTTCCTTGGGGAGAGTCATGTCTTCTGTTCCTCTTCGGTCCTGCGGTCTCACTGCGGACGTCGGGAGCAGGGCAGCTCCGCGACGACGACCGTCTCGTTGATGCCGCGGGACGCCGACCGCGAGTTGGGTGCCCCTGCTCGCGTGGTCAGGGCTCACGTAGGTCATCGCCACCAGGCTGCCGCTCGTCGGGGCCGGTGCCGACCTGGGCGCCCGTCACCCGGTCGACCACTGCCTGTCCGGCACGCGGCGAGCGGCTTGCTCCGGCGAGTCCGACGGAGAGCCTGGTCCGCCCCGCGTCGAACGGGGTGAGGTCCCCGGTCAGCTCGTGGCCGTACGGCATTCCCGCCTCCAGGCGGAGGGTGTCTCGACACGGGAGTCCGGCAGGGCACGGCACCGAAGCCGGCACCGGATCAAAGGAGAGCCCGCCCGATTCCTCCGGCATCGACGACTGGCACGAAGATCTCGAAGCCGTCATCGCCGGTGCAGGCCGGCTGGAATGACGTCCCACAGGTCCCGATGGGATGGACGGTCAGACGCCGGTGGTCTCGCGTACAGGGTGATGTCCGGCCGTCTCCGACGAGTGGCGCAGTGGCATGTCCCACCCGGCGGACTCCGTCATGGCCGCCCAGGTGTTTCCGGTGGCCCTGGGCCAGGGGAACGTGTCGGAGAGGCTGGGGCACGGTGGTTCCGGTGGCTTCACTCATTTCTTCGTCGCCATCGTGGCCGTATCGATCGCGGCCGCGTAGGTGTCGCGAAGCCGGCGCTTGAGGATCTTCCCGTAGGCGCTTGTCGGCAGCGCGTCAGTGAACCAGACGTGGCGGGGCTTCTTGTAGGAAGCCATGTTGGCGCGCGCGAAGTCGATGACCTTCTCGGCGGTCAGGTCCGCGCCGGGGACCGGGACGATCACCGCGGCGACGACTTCCCCCCATGTGGCGTCAGGGACGCCGATGATGGCGATCTCATGGACGCCGTCGAGCTTGCCGAGGACGTCCTCGACCTCCTTGGCGTAGATGTTCGAGCCGCCGCTGATGATCATGTCCTTGATGCGGTCGGTGATGAACAGGTAGCCCTCTTCGTCCAGGTAGCCGGCATCGCCGGTGTGGAGCCAGCCGTCTCGGATCGTCTCCGCGGTGGCGTCGGGGCGGTTCCAGTATCCGCCCATCACCAGTTCGCCGCGGACGCAGATCTCCCCGGTCTGGCCTGCCGGGAGAGCGTTGCCTTCCGGATCCATGATGCGGATGCGGGTGGCCATCGTCTCCCGTCCGGCGGACCGCAGTCGTTTCAGGGCGGCCGGGTCGCCATCGATCCGATGGGCCGCCTTGGGCAGACACGTGATGGTCGCAGCGGCCTCGGCCTGGCCGTAGAACTGGATGAAGACGGGCCCGAAGACGCGCAAGGCTTCTTCCAGGTCCTTCAAGGGCATGGGTGCCGCGCCGTAGACGACCGACTTCAGGCTGGACAGGTCGAAGTCGCCTGCGTCGGGCGCGTCGAGGAGCATGCGGATCATCGTCGGGGCGAGCATGGTGGCCGTGACGCCTAGCTTCTCGATGGTGCTGAAGACGGCGGCCGGGTCGAAAGACAGGTTCTCCGGGAAGGCATGTGCGGCACCGACGGCGATGTGGGGCAGCCCTACGCTGGTCGAGCCGTGGGAGATCGGAGCGAGGTGAAGGATCACGTCGGTGGCGGCCAGGTCCGGACCGAGCTCGACGAGGAAGTGCTGCGTCATCGCCAGCAGGTTCCGATGGGTCTCGATCGCCCCCTTCGGCTTGCCTGTCGTCCCGGAGGTGTAGAAGACCCAGGCCGGGTCATCCGGGTCGATGAGGATGTCGGGCCGTGTCGGTTCCTCGGCCGAGATCCAGTCCTCCCACGCCTCATAGCCCTCGACCCGGCCGCCGAAGGCGACCCAGTGTTCGACCGTGGGCAGGGTGCCGCGCAGGTAGGCGATGCGGTCGGCGAGGTCGATGTCGACGATGACGATGCTCGCACCTGAGTCGGTGATGGCGTGGCGGTGGTCGTCGGTGTGGCCACGCGGGTTGAGTGTCACGGCACCGCACCCGGCGGCGATGACACCGAAGTAGGACTCCATGCCCTCGTACCTGTTGGTGGTGAGGATGACGACACGGGAGCGCTGTTCGGTCCGCTTCAGGATCGCGTTGGCGAGCGCTGCGACTCGGGCCGCCCCTTGAGCGTAGGTGACCGTCTCGCGATGGGTTGCCACCCACAGCGGTCGGTCCGGGTGTCGCTGGGCGCTGCGGAAGAGAAGGTGGGCGAGATCCATGTGATGTCGATTCTGCGTGGCGGTTCGCGGGCTCATGCCTTGAGGAAGCCGTGGGCGTGGAGCTGGTCGGTGAGCAGCCCGAAGGTCTTGTCGATGCGGCTGACGATGCTGTCGACCTGCTCGGGGGTGATGATCAGGGCGGGCGTGAGCATGAGGTACTCACCGAAGGCGCCGTTGTTCATGCGCCGGCCACCGATCAGCAGACCGTTCTCCATGGCGATGCGGCGGAACTCGATCGCCGCTCTGGCTGCTCCGGGGAACGGCCGCTTGGTCTGGCGATCGGCCACGATCTCGATGCCGCACATCAGTCCCCGGCCACGGACGTCGCCGATGATCTCCCAACGTCGGGCGAGATCGTCGAGCCGGGACCGAAGCAGGTGACCCATCTCGGCGCCGTTCTCGATCAGGTGGTGTTCACGCATCTCGTCGAGGACGGCGATTCCGGCGGCGCAGGAGATGGGGTTGGCGTTGTAGGTGTGGGACAGATCGAACCCGCCCACCGCGCGAAGGCGTGCGACAAGGTCGGCTGAACAGGCGATGGCCGCCAGGGGAACGTATCCGGCACCGAGGCCCTTGGCGATCACGGCGATGTCCGGGAGGGCGTCCGGGACATGGTGTGCGGCCAGGAACCGTCCGGTTCGGGTGGCGGACATGACCTCGTCGAAGACCAGGAAGACGTCATGACGGTCGCAGATGTCACGCACCGCGCGCAGGTAGGAGTCCGGTGCGACGTTGGCGCCGGTCGCCGTGCCTCCCACAGGCTCCATGATGAACGCGAGCACGTTCTCCGGCCCGAGCTCGACGATCGTTCGCTCCAGCTCCGCGGCAGCCCACAGCGCGCCTTCCTCGGACGTCATCCCCGTCGGCGGACGGTAGGTCAACGGCGCCGGCACCTTGGTCGAGGGCACCGTCATGTCGCCCCACAGAGCGGAGTACTCGGCGTCGCCGCTCCAGCCCATTGTGGCCAGGGTGCCGCCGTGGTAGCCCGGGTTCAGGGAGATGACCTTCCGCTTGGCCGGCTTGCCCGCCAAGTAGGCGCACTGGCGTGCCAGTTTGATGGCCATCTCGTTTGCCTCGGAGCCGTCGTTGGAGAGGTGAACCCGTTCGAAGCCGGGGCCGGCCATCTCTGCAATGCGTGCGGTGAGTTCGAAGTTTGCCTCGTGACGGCTGAAGCGGACGTAGGAGAACGACATCCGGCGGCCCTGCTCCACCATCGCGTCGACGACCCGCTGATTCCCCAGTCCGATGTTGGCCACTGCGGCACCGGCGTTGGCGTCGAGGTACCTCGTGCCGTCGGCGGTGAGGTAGTAGAGACCTTCCGCCTTGACAATGAGAGGGCGCGGGACATCGGACGGTGAGTAGAACGCCTCTTGGTGGTTACCCAGGCCCTGACGAATCACCAATGTGGTCCTCCTGGTTGCCAATCGTTTGGCTTAACTGTAGGACCATGCTCTGTGCCGGTTCAACGTAGGTCATGAGCAATTAACAAACGGACCGGAAACGAAACTTGCACGGCATATCAGCCAGGCAGTCTTGGCCATCGCTTGTAATTTGTTACTCGCGTGGCGACGACGTTCGGTTCTGGGGGAGGGCGGTGCCGGTGTGGGGGGTATGACGATGAAAGAGCTGGCCGATTTGGCCGGCGTCGATGTCTCGACCGTGTCCCGCGCGCTCCGAGGAGACACCAAGAGGGTTGCCGCCGCCACCATCGAACGCGTTCAACGGCTCGCGGCCGAGAAAGGCTATGTGCCCCATGCGGTTGCCTCAAGCCTGCGTAGTGGTCGCTCGCGGACGCTCGGACTCGTGGTGCCGACCCTGAGTGACATCGTCATGGGAATACTGGTCACCGCGATGGAAGAGGCCGCGGAAGAACTGGGATATGTGTCCACCGTGGTCGCCACCCATGGCCAGCCGATGCTGCGCAGGCAAGCGGTCGGGCGGCTCGTCAACCGGAAGGTCGATGGGCTCGTTCTCTGCGATGGACAGATCGGCCATGACGATCCCGTGACCCATGCCCTGAACGACGTGCCGCACATGTACGCGATGCGTCGGGGGGCCAGCGCGGCCTCGGTCGCGGCTGACGACCGCCGTGGTGGCGCCCTGGTGGCCAAGCACTTCCTGGAGCTGGGACATCGGGCGATCGCGGCCGTGCCCGGGCCCCTCGACGCTCAGACGGCCCATGACCGGCTCCAGGGTTTCACTGCCGCGCTTCACCGCCACTCGGTCGGCGCTCTGTCGGTTTCCGAGCACGGCGGGTTCGAGGTCCAGGACGGGCATCGGTACGTGCACGCGTTGCTCGACCGTCCGGAACGACCGACCGCGATCTTCTGCACCAACGACCACACTGCGATTGGCGCCGGCCGCGCGATCGCGGACCGCTCCCTGAAGATCGGCGAGGACATCGCCCTGGTGGGGTACAACGACATCCCCCAAGCGGCATTCTTGGAGACACCGCTGAGCAGCGTGAGCACCGACCTGACGCTCATGGGAACGTCAGCCGTCCGGCAACTGGTCGGGCTGATCGAGGGGAATCCCGCACCCGGGCTGTTGATCGAGCCGACTCTGGTTGTCCGGGCCTCCTCGGGTCGGAGCATCACGCCGGGATGATCGTGTTCGTGGCTGCTGACGGGCTCGCCGGTGACGCGGTCGACGCGGGAGCGCCGGTTGATCCGGCACCGGGTCAGGACCGCGTGGACGATCGAGGGGGGACATGCCCGGCAGGCCGACGATCCGGACCGGGCCCAGACGCTGTCCGAGCATGGACTCGACCGACCTGCCCGGCAGTGAACCTGGACTAGGTCAGTTCACGCGGGATCTCGGCGACTGAGCGGTGTTCATAGAAGTTCTCGCCGTTCTCTGTCGCTCTGAGCACTTCCTCCACGAGGTACTGCTCGGCATCGAAGGTCACCGCACACGTGGCACTGACCTCGACCCGTGTCGTGTGCCGGTTCAGGGTCCGCGTCACCTGCGTCTGCCAGCGTGCCCGGGTGGGATGGACGCTGTCGGTCTCGGCGACACACCGGTCGGCATAGCCGGCGACGACATCGACGCCGTCAATGGGCTCCTCGGTGTATGCGGTCTCGGTGACCAGGGCGACTCGGCTGTCGGCAGCACGTGGTTCCGGCACCGCCGTCCAGTCGGGTGCCGCGTCCGTTCTCAGGGCGGGTGCCGTCGCCGCTTGCGCCGGCGGGACGTTGTCCAGCAGCGTCAACGACAGTGAACTCGTAGGACCCGTTTCCAGGGTGAGGGCGACCCTGTGAGGGGGCAGGGCGGCCACCGGCCAGAACGTCGACGAGACGGCCACCCGGATGCGGGAACCCGTGCGGATGCGGCGGGCCACGAAGCGAAGGTCGAGCCCGACGTCGTAGAACTCGCCTGGTACGAGTGGCGCCGGCCGTTCGGAGCCGTCGCGGTGGGTCAGGTTCAGGACGCCGAAGCTCACTGGCCAGGACCTGCCGTCAGCCGTGACCTCGGTAAGGCGAACACCCAGCATGGCGACGGGTTGGTCGGCGGACACCCGAAGACGGACCCGGGGCCGCCCGATGAAGACGACGTCGTTGCCGAGCGGTTCGGAGTCGAAGGTGAGGCTCTTCTCGTCGTCGTCGGACTGGTCGCCTGCCACATGGGCGGCGCCCTTGTCGGGAGCGCCCCATTCCGGCCATCTCAGCCCGACCACACCCTTGTCGGGTACCGGGAGCCGCACAGGATCTGCCGTCTCCGGCACGAGCCGGTCCACATCGAAGTGGTAGGTCAGGCCGGCACCGGCCGACGGCCACGAGTCAACGCTCGCCCAGTGGCCCGGCACATCGGAGCCGAGACCCGATTGCGCGGCGGCGCCGTCTTGGACGTAGACCCGCAGCACCGGCTCCCGCATGAGCTCCGACTCGTCGCCGGCCAGCCAATGCCGCCACCACCGCAGTTCCTCGGCCAGCCAGTCCATCCGGGGTCCCGGCACGCCGTGCTGCGGGAAACTGTGTCCCCAGGGGCCGATGATCGCCTTGCACGGGCCGCCGGTGTTCCGCAGCACGGAGTCGGCCTCGTCGACCCACCCGTCGAGCTGGCCCCCGACGAAGTAGATCGGGCAGTCGATCGCCCCGTACGCGGCTCCGGGGGAACTGGTCGCCCAGTAGTCGTCGGCCCGCTGGTGGGTCACCCAGAGCGCCCCGACGGCGTCGACCGCCGCAAGCCTTTCCCGCCACATGTCCCGCCACCGCTCGCCGACCACGGCCGGGTCCGGGGGCATACCGAGAACGGTTCTCAAGGCCGCTGCCCACTGCACGTTGGTCAGACCGAGAGAGCCGCCGTGCCAATGCAGGTCACGCGCGAAGCGGTCTCCGCAGGCGCAACAGACGACGACGGCCTTGAGCGGGGCGGGGTTGCGCGCCGCAGCGTACAGGCCCACGTTCCCGCCCCAGGAATAGCCGCGCACACCAACTGACCCGTTGCACCACGGTTGACGTGCGAGCCACTCAATGATCTCGACGAGGTCGTCGGTCTGTGATTCCTCGAATTCATCGCCTGCCACGCCCGCGGACTCGCCCGTGCCGCGGATGTCCACCCGGATGAAGGCGAAGCCGCCGGCGGAGAGCCGGTCGCCGGTCTCGTCGTCGAGCGAACGCGTGAGGTCACGGGTCCGATACGGCAGATATTCAAGGACGACGCCGACGGGCCGGGCGGCGGCATGACCGGGGAGCCACAACCGTGCGCTGAGCCGGGTGCCGTCGTCGAGGGGTACCCAGAACGGTTCGACGCGCCGGATGCGGGCGTTGTCCGCCTCCCTGAGGAGCAGCTCACGATCGGTGTTCTGCTTCGTCACGATCCGCCTTTCCCTGGGCGTTGGTCGTGCGGGCCGACGGAAATGGTGATCACCGTCCTCCGGGACCTTCATATCGTCTGCGGCGGCGTGCTGGCGACCAGCCTCGGCGACGCCGACACGAGTTCGCGGGTGTAGTCCTCTGCCGGGAGGCTGAAGAGCTGGTCGGTCGAGCCTTCCTCGATCACTTCGCCGTCGCGCATGACGAGCGCCCGGTGGGCGATGGTACGGACCACGCCGAGGTCGTGGCCGACGAAGACGATCCCGGTTCCCGTCTGCTGCGACAGATCGGTGAGCAACTCCAGCACAGCCGCTTGAACCGACACGTCGAGCGCGGAGGTCACCTCGTCGCACAACAGCAGGCGCGGCTTCGCGGCGAAGGCACGAGCGATGGCGACGCGCTGCCGCTGACCTCCGGAAAGCTCGCGCGGAAACCTGTGCGCGAACGAGGTCGGCAGGCGCACGGAGTCGAGGAGCGCGGCGACGGTGGCGGCCTCCTCGCCTCGGTCGACGTCGTCACGGAAGAGGCGGATCGGGCGGGTCAGGATCTCTGCGATCGTGTGCCGGGGATTGAGCGTCGAGTCATGGTTCTGGAAGATCATCTGGATCCCGCGGCGGACCTCCTTGGGACGGTTCGCGATCTGCGGGTCGAGCCGCTCGGCGTCGAAGGCGAGGTAGCCGTCCCACTCGGGGGCCAGGCCGGCGATGACGCGCAGGAGCGTCGACTTGCCGCTGCCACTCTCGCCGACTATCCCGACGCGTTCCCCCGGACCCACCCGCAGTCGCACCCCGCGGAGCGAGGGGACGGACGCGCCGCGATACGTGAACCAGATGGCGTCGGCGCTGAGCAGCGGACGCGCCGCTTGTCCCGTGCCCGAGGTGAGTGCCGGCCGGGGACGGCCGAGGACACGGTGATCATCGAGTTCGGCGACCCGCAGGCACCGGACCGTGTGCGATGAGCTGACCTCGACGACCGGCGGATGGGTCGTGGTGCACTGGTCACTCGCCGAGGAACACCGCGGAGCGAAAGCGCAGGCGTCAAGAACGACGGAGCCCGACGGAGTACCCGGAATCCCCGGGACGAGACGGCCTTCCTCGCTGCCCGCCGTGACGTCGCACAGAGCGCGCGCGTAGGGGTGGCGCGGCCTGGTGACGAAACTCGCCATGCCGCTGCGCTCGACGATCTCCCCGGCGTACATGACGGCGATGTCGTCGGCGACTTGCCCCAGGAGGGCGAGGTTGTGGCTGATGTAGAGAGCCGACAGCTCGCGCTGCTCGACAAGGCCCCGCAGCAGCTCGGTCATCCGGGCCTGGGTCGTCACGTCCAAGCCGGTGGTCGGTTCATCGAGCAACAGGACCCGTGGCTCTCCTGCCAGCGCGATCGCGAGCGAGAGACGCTGCTGCTGGCCGCCGGAGAACTGAAACGGATACCTCTCCAACGCTCGGGCGGGGTCTGGAAGGCCCATCTCGGTGAGCAGGTCGATCTGGCGATCGCGCAGCGCCTCACCCCGAAGACCGGTGTGCTGTCGCAGTACCTGGGTGAGCTGCTTGCCGACCGTGGTCCCCGGATTGAGCGACATCGCGGCGCTCTGCGGAACGTAGGCGATCTGGCTGCCCCAGAGCTTGCGCCGGTCAGCCATCCGCAGTGTCAGGAGATCGGTCTCGCCGTCCAGCAGCGATTGGCCACCGAGGACCCTGACCCCCCGCTTGACATAGCCCAGCGCGGCAAGCGCCGCGGTGGACTTGCCCGACCCGGACTCGCCGGCCAACCCGAGGACCCTGCCCGGCCGCAACGAGAAGTCGACCCCCTCGACAACGCGCTTCACACCGCCGCCCGCGGTGACGTAGCCGACCGAAAGGGCACGCACTCCGAGCGTCACCGCATCATCCATGCCGACCGTCATTTCTCGACCACTTTCTCGTCCCCGGCCACGTGCTGCGCAATGGCTTCCGCAGTCAGATTGAAGGCGACCGACACCAGCGCCAGCGCCGCTGCGGGTGCCAGGACCGCGAGGGGCGAGAAGGTCAGTCCCCCGCGATTCTCGTTGATCATCAGTCCCCAGTCCGGGTGCGGAGGCTGCGCGCCGAGACCGAGGAAACTGAGGGTGGCGATCGCGATGATGCCGTACGTGATCCGCAACGCGACGTCAGCCGCCACAGGCGCCACGATGTTGGGCGCGATCTCGCGCAGCAGCACCGAGGACATGGACTCTCCCCGCGCCCGTGCCGCCAGGACGTAGTCCGCGCTGATCTGATCGTTGACCAGCGTGCGAACGGTACGCCCGGCGCGCGGGGCATCCGCGACCACCACGACCAGGACGAGGACCCAGAAGGAGGGCTTGAGAGCGGCAACGGCGATCAGCGACAGGAGAAGCACCGGCATCGAGATCACCAGATCGAAGGAGCGCCGAAGAAACCCGTCGAGGCGTCCACCCCGATACGCGGCGACCGCGCCGAGTCCGCCCCCGATGAGAACGCTGATCACGACCGCGACGAGCGGAATGAGAAGGACTTGTCCGCCGCCTTCCAGGAGCCTGCTCAACACGTCGCGGCCCAGTTCGTCCGTGCCGAGGAGGTGAGCGCCGGACGGCTTGCTGAACGGAGGCGCCAGATTGATCGCACGTGGGTCATAGGGCGCCACGAAGCGACCAAAGACGATCACCGTGAGAATGACACCGCCGAGCCCGACACCGATCTTCCCCGCGACCGACGAGAGTGTCCCCCGTATCAGGCCGACGCGCGGTGCGAGCGAGAGCTCTTGCGTGTCCAGCGGCGTTGGCGTGGTGGTCATCGGCTCAGCCTCAGTCGCGGATTGAGAGCGAGCGTCAACAGATCAGCGAGGAGAAAGACCACGAGGACCACCGTGGCGAGGATCAGCGCGATCGCCTGGACCGTGATCGCGTCACCCTGGGCGATGGCCTGGACGAGGTGATCACCGATTCCGGGAAAGGACGTCACTGTCTCGATGGCGACAAGTCCACTGACGGCGAACACGATGTTGAAGGCAGCGGCGTTGATGATGGGAGCGGCGGAGTTGCGCATCACAAAGTCCCAATGGATCGTTCGGGATGGGAGACCGCGAAGTCGCGCCGCCTCCACGAATGGAGCCTGAAGTCCCTCGTGAACGGCCGTGCGCACGAAACGGTACATGTGAGGGATGATCGCGACAGCGACCGTGAGCGCCGGCAGGACGTAGGCCATGATCTGCTGGGTGCCGGTGCCGAACGCGAACGCCGAGCCACTCTCGATGGGCAACCAGCCCAGCCACACACCGAAGATCATGAGCAGCCCGAGTCCGATGACGAATTCGGGTGTCGCCGCCAGAGCCACACTGGCCATCAGGAACCCGATATCGCTCCGGCTCCCCTTGCGTCGCGCCATGAAGGTGCCGAGCGCGATGGACGAGGGAATGCCGATGACGACCCCCAGTCCGGCAAGCGTCAATGTGCGGGCGAGTTCAGGCAGGATCACTCCGGCGACCGGCCGATTGGTGATCGGTGAAACTCCCAGATCCCCGGTCACGGCATGCCCGAGCCAGGACAGATACCTCGTGGGAAGCGGGTCGTAGAGCCCGTGAGCCGTCGCGTACGCGTCCAACTGGTCACGGGTCGCCGTCCGTCCGACGGCTGCGCGCGCGATCTCCTCGGGGGACTTGTAGTTCATCGCGATGAAGATGAGGACCGACAGGACTCCGAGAGCCAACAGCGTCCAGCCGATCCTCGCCGCGAGCCTAGTGGCCGTCCGCATGACCGGGCCTCCAAGTGCAGTGGGCTGCCGGCGCCGCATGTCCCGCCATGACAGTCGAGGGCCGAACGGCGGGTCCAGGTGCCGGCTCGGGCAGGGTGTGCGGCCCCGTTAGGCCTTGAGCCACATTCGCTCCCATGCGTACATCGGGCTGTAGAGGTCGCCCTGTACCCGAGCGCGGGATGTCTGGACGATGGGCACGAAGAAGTCGATGATGCTGCCCGAGTGGTTCGCCGTATACGCCAGAGCTTCCGTGAGGATGGCGTTGCGCTTGCTGTCAACGGGCTCGGACAGCACCCGGTCGAGGTATGCGGTCAGCTTGCCGTCATTGTCGAAGCCGGTTCCGTTGTAGGCGCCACCCTTCTGGAAGAAGTTGTTCAGGACCGAGTAAGCCGACACCCGCTGGGCATAGTCGTGGAACATCGGCACCTGACCGAACACGCGGTCGAAGTAGGTGTCGACAGGGACCTGTTGCACCTTCACTCGGATGCCCGCGGGCTTGACGACCTCCGCGTAGGCCTGACTGAAGGCTGTCATGCCGGGCTGGAACTCGGCTGTCGGAAGTTCGACGTCGACTCCGTTCGCGTAGCCGGCCTCCGCGAGCAGCTGCTTCGCCTTGGCTATGTTCTGCGGTCTTTCCCCGATCGACCTGGGATAGGTCGCGTCGTCCAGCGGGACCGGCACGTCTCCGGTGATCGTTCCCAACTCGCCCAGCACGGCCTTGCGTATCGCATCGCGGTCCGCCGCCAGCTTGAAGGCCATCACGACACGGGGATCGTTGAACGGCTTCTTGTCGAGCTTCATGTGCAGGAAGTAGGTTCGAACAGCGCGCTGGTCACCCGTCAGGGCCGGGGACGTGAAACGAGAGTCACCCTTCAACTGCCCCACGGACTTGGGATCCAAGGAGTCCGTCCAGTCGATGGTGCCGGCACCGAGTGCCTGCAGCACCGTCGACGCGTCGACGTGGGTGTTCTGAATGCCGTCCAGGTACGGCAGGCCGGCCTCAAAGTAGTTCTCGTTGCGGACGACCTCGAAGGACTCGCCAGGCTTGAAGGACTTCAACTTGAACGGGCCGGTGCCGATCGCATTGCTGGTGCCGAACGACGACTGCTTCTCCTTGACGACGCCGGCGGCGTAGCCGGCGAGCGCCTCACCGAGGAATACGTTGGGGGTCTTGAGGGACAGCTTGAGCGTGGTGTCATCCACCACCTTGATGCCGTCGGGGTCGAGGCTGCCGACAAGCCGTGCCCTGAGCGGCGATCCGACGCCCTTGTCGAGGAGCCGAGTGATCGTCCAGGCGACGTCTTTGGCCGTCAGCGGCGTGCCGTCGTGGAACTTGACGCCGGAACGCAGATGGAAGACCCACTCGGCACCGTCCTTGTTGATCTCCCAGCTCTTCGCGAGCTGCGGCTGGAGTGTGAAGTCGAGACCGGTTCGGACGAGAGTGCTGTACAGCATGCTCGCCAGCCAGCCTGCCGTCGAGGAGAAGCCCACCGCCGGGTCCGTGCTGTCCTTCGTGCTGACGTCGCCGATGGCAGTGCGAAGGGTTCCGCCCTTACGGGGCTTGCCTGTGCCCCCGGCTGTCGACGTCTCGCCGCTCTCCGAACTGCACGCGGTGAGGAAGCCGCCGAGCGTCAGTACCGAGATCCCGGCCGTGGCGCCACCAATGAACTTTCGTCGCGACACGTTGCTCTTCGCCGCGTCTGTGACGAAGTCACGATTCTCATGGTTCACGTTCTTCCCTTTGCTGCTCGGCAGGGCCGGGACCGGCCGGTGCCCCGAACTGTTCACCAAACGATTGGCATGAGGCTAAGGGCGATGTGTTACGTCTCAATGCCAGCATGTCGGGACGTCGTAAAATCGATGTTTCAATCCGGCTGTACGAATTGTCGGTGCCACCGCCCAGGGCATGTCTGAGTGGGTGGCGGTTGAAGTAGGCGGGTCGGCCTTGATGCCTCGATCGGGTGGGCGCCGGGTTCCACTCTCCGGCAGGTCGGTCAGGTCGTCGCAGGAAGTGGAGCTTCTTGGGTTCCCAGCGGCGGGCGGGCCCGGTCAGGGCGAGCATGGGCAGCCAGGCCGGCAGATGGAGCGCGATCTGGACGATCTCCAGCCAGATCTGGTTCTGCGCGGTGCCGTGCAGGGGCAGGTTGCGCAGGCCGGTGTCACGGGCAGCCCGGATGCGGTCCTCGGCCCGGGCCCGCTGGCGGTGCCGCAACTCCAGCCGCGCGATCGGCGCGCGCTGGGTGTTCGTCGCGAAGCAGGTCAGCAGCATCCCGTCGGCGTCGGTGAAACGCAACTGCGCTCCGGGATACCGCCGGCGGGCACTGTCTCCTGGTCGTCAAGGGCAACCAGAAGAAGCTGCGCCGGCAACTGCGCCGCCTGCCCTGGCGGCAGATGCCGCTGCTGGACCGCACCCGCACCACCGGGCACGGACGTCGCGAGGTCCGGCGGCTGAAGGTGTGCACCGTCGAAGCCGGGCTGCTGTTCCCGCACGCCGTCCAGGCCATCGAGATCAAGCGACGCCGCGTCAACACCAAGACCGGCAAGGTCCAGACGAAGACGGTCTACGCCGTCACCAGCCTCACCCCCGGCCAGGCCGACCCCGCCCGCCTGGCCGAACTTGTCCAGGGCCACTGATCCGTGGAGGCCCTGCACCACGTGAGAGACGTGACGTTCGCCGAGGACGCCTCCAAGATCCGCACCGGCAGCGCGCCCCGCGCCATGGCCACCCTGCGCAACCTCGCCATCGGCCTGATGCGCCAGGCCGGCTGGACCAACATCGCCGCGCAGCAGACCACTATCGTTCACGCCCCGACTACGCCACCGCACTCCTCAAGATCACCTGCTGAGAACGCATCAGCCCTGCCACACCACCCAGCTGGGGATCCCTCACTGAGCGGCTCGCCAGCTCGGGTGCGGCCGGCATCACAGCGCCGAACTGCTCGTACGCATGGGTGTGCGCGTGGACTCCCGAGCAGCCAGGAGACTCGTCCGAACACGCTCCTCCCGGTGCCGCGTGGGGCACCGGGAGGAGCGGCCGCAGGCTCCGTCAGCAGCCGTGCCGGGGCCTCAGGTCATGAGCACATCGGGTTGATCTTGTTGGTTTCGTTGACGGCGTCGGCCCACGAGAACTCGTCGTTGTCGCTGAAGTAGTAGTAGGTCGCGCCGTTGGGTGCCATGGCCACGGTGATGCCGCCGTAGCCGGACATGAACGGGACGTAGAAGGAGCAGGAGTACTGCGGGTAGGACGACGGGGTGAACTGGAGCGCCCACAGGCCGTTGTTGTACTTGAAGGCGGTGGTGCCGGTGGTGGTGACGCCCCGGTCCGAGGAGGTCTTCTGCATCGTGGCCGCCAGAGCCGTGGAGTTGAGCACCTGGGTGCCGTTGATGGCGCCGCCGTCGTTGTTCAGCAGCTTCGCCACTTTGGCGATGGAGTCCTGGGTCCAGAACAGCCCGTAGCCGCCGAGGGGCACACCGGTCGCGGAGTTGTCGGTGCGCTCGGTGGTCAGTGAGTCGGGGCCGACGCCGAGGGGTTTGTAGACGTCGTCACGCACCAGGTTGAAGATGTCCGCGCTGCTTCCCGCCTTCGACTGAAGGTAGTTGTTCTCCGCGCGGGCGGCGAGGAAGTAGTCGGAGGTGTGGTAGACCCACTGGCTGCCCGGGGTCGACCTGTGGGGATAGGACAGCGCCGTGGACACCTTGGAGCTGTACGACTCGGCGGTGAAGAAGTTGGACATGGTGGTGCCGTCCTCGTCCGCCTCGAAGCCGGATGAGGAGTAGTTGCCGGTCGCCATGTCCAGCGCGTTGTTGAGGGTGACGCTGGACCAGTCGCCCGAGGACGAGGACGTCTCGGACACCCAGTTCTTGACGAGTTCACCGGCGACGCTCGTACCGTAGAGCTGTTCCAGCCGCATGGCGGCGATGCTGGTGAAGGCGCTCTTGGCCGTGGAGTACGACGGCAGCAGCATGTCGGAGCAGAACGCGTAGCTGCCGTAGCGGGTCGTACAGCCGGAGGTGTAGTTCACTCCGTTGATGTAGACGCCGTAGGCAGTCATGCTGGAAGCGGTGACACCGGAGCCGAACTTGCTGGTGTCGACGCCCGAGTTGGGATAGTCGGTGGCCAGGGCGCTGATGGACTTGGTGGGGAGGCGGCCCGCCACCTCGGCGGCGTAGGCGTTCTCGATGCTGGTGGCGTCGCTGACGGTCTGCGGGGTGTAGGTGCCGGACAGCTGGCCCCACATGTTGAACTTCTGGTAGTCGCAGGTCTCCTGAGTGATCTGGTAGCGCACCTTGCTGATGCTGCCGGCGTCGAACAGGAAGGTCATCTCCCCGTTGTGGACGCAGTTGGCGTTGCGCTCGACGAGCGCGAAGGGGAAGGACGCCCGGGTCATGCCGTTGTCGGAGGTCTCGTCCCAGGCCCGGCCGGCGCCGACCTCCAGGTTCCAGACGGTCGAGCCGGTGTACTGCAGTCCCCGAACGGTCGGGATGAGGTGACTGCCGTTCTGGACGAAGGTGACCGAGAACGACGGCAGGTGCTTCCACGCCGAGTCGGCGTTCGACGTCCGGTTGTAGGTGTCCACGAGCTCGCTGAACCCGCCGCCCGTGGACGTCCCGCTGAGCGTCAGCGTGCCCTGGAAGGTGTGCGACGGCGCCGCCGCGCCGGCGGGAAGCGCGAAGGCGGAGTCGCTGACCGGGGCGGTGGAGGATCCGGTGGTGAGGTCCGTCCGGGTCAGCAGGGTGCGGCTGACCGCGCCGCTGCCGGTCAGGGGGTCGTCGGAGACTGCGGTGAGGGTGTCGGCGGAGGCGGTGGTCGCCGTGGCGGTCAGCCCGGCCAGCAGAAGCAGGCAGGACAGGGCCACGCGGAGTCGCGGGCTGGGTCTCATGTCGCTGAAGGTGGCCCCGGTGACGGGAGGTTGTCGAATGCCCGTTGGTACCGGACGTCATGTCACCTGCGTATGACCGCTCTTGGTACCGGGAGGCGAGGCGAACAGGTCACGGCAGAAGACGGTGAGCCGGTCGAGGCAGGAACGGATCTGGGCGGAGGCATAGTGCGTGGAGTCCCAGGCTCCGAAGAGGGTGACGTGCAGAGGCCCGTCGGCGAGCCGGATCGGCAGTGACCGCAGGGCGAAGCGCGGGTCGTCGGAGACGACGCACACGCCCTTGCCCGCCGCCGCCAGCGCCTGCGCGACGGCCGGTGCCCTGGCCACGTACGAGGCGTTGTAGCCCAGCCCCGCCTTGGCGACCGCCTCGTCCAGGACCCGCCGTACACCGTGCAGTTCGTCCATGACGATGACGCGGTCCGTGCTCAGGTCCTCCAGGGTGACGTGGTCGCGCCCCGCCCAGGGATGGCCGGAGGCGACCTGGACCCACACGCAGGCCTGGCCGAGCACGACGTAACTCAGGTCGGAGGGTGGCGGCCTGGTACCGATGGCGAAGTCGGCCTGGCCGACCGACAGCGCGCCGTAGACGCCATGCGGGGAAGCCTCGACGACGTCGGTGATCTGCCCCTCGGGGCCGCTGGCCACGACGAACGGCGCCACCACGTCGGTGACGGTCGTCGGCGGCGCGATGACGGTCAGCGGCACGCCCGCGCCGGAGGCCATCGAGCGTGCCGTGTCCCTGGCCAGCCGGGCGCGGGCGATCACGTCACGGGCGACCGGCAGGAACGCACGGCCCGCGGGAGTCAGCTTCAGCGGGCCCTCCCCCCGCCTGAACAGCGTCAGGCCCAACTCCCTTTCGAGGTGCCGGATCTGACGGGACAGTGACGGTTGCGTCACGTGCACCTCGTGCGCCGCGGCCGTGACCGAACCGAGATCCACGATCGACAGGAAGTACTCAAGGACACGCAGTTCCACTATGCCTCCAAGGCATGGGAAGTACGGAAGACAAGTATTTGCGGGTCATATCACGCAGGTCAACACTGTCAGGCAACGGCTTCCCGCGGCCCGTCCGGTTCACGTACCCCCGCACGTCACCGCTTCTTTCCCCTTCCTCACATCCCACCTGGAGGTGCTTCGTGCATCACAGACGTCTCCCCGCGCGCTGTTCGCGCCGGTGGGCCGCCGTGGCGTTCACCGTCGGCGCCCTGGCCGCGAGCGGCTGCTCCGGACCCGCCTCGTCCGGCGGCGACGCCGTCCTGACCGTCGCCTCGACCGCCGACGTCACCACCCTCGACCCGGTGGCCTCCTTCTCCACGGAGGCGATGTACCTGGGCAACATCTACGAGCCGTTGCTGTGGAAGAACGCCGCCGGCTCGTCGACCGCGTACACGCCCGCCATCGCCACCTCCTGGAAGAAGTCGGCCGACGCCAGGACCTGGACCTTCACCATCCGGCGCGGTGTCAGGTTCCACGACGGGACCGCGGTCGACGCCTCCGCGGTCAGGCAGAGCATCCTCGCCGCGCGCAAGAGCGGCGGTGCCTCGTTCATCTGGGCACCGCTCGCGAGCATCACCACACCCGACGCCCACACCGTCGTGATGCACCTGAAGTACGCCGCCGCGATGGACCTCATCGCCTCGTCCACCTACGGTGCCTGGATCGTCTCCCCGAAGGCCTTGAAGGCAGCGGCCAAGGACAAGACCTACTACAACACCAAGGGTGTCGACGGCGGGACCGGCCCCTACCGGATGGCCTCCTACCGCGCCGGCAAGGAGATGGTCCTCAGGCGCGCGGCGTCCTACTGGAACACCGCTCACGCCGCCACCTACAAGACGGTGGACGTGCAGATCACGGCCGACACCGTGACGGCCCAGCAGATGCTGACGGCCGGTGAGGTCGACCTCTCCACGTCCGTCCCGCTGCAGAACATCGACTCGTTCCGCAAGGACGCCAAGTACACGGTCAAGGACTACCCTTCGCCGTTCAACTACGTCGCGTTCTTCAACACCAGGCGCAAGCCCCTGAACAACCCCCTGGTCCGCCAGGCCCTGTCCTACGCGACGCCCTACAAGGACATCATCACCGTCGGCGCCCAGGGCTACGGCACGCAGTCGCACGGGCCGGTGCCCAAGGGCATCTTCCCCTACGACGCTTCGGTGCCGCAGTACCACCAGGACCTGACCAAGGCCAAGGAGCTGCTGGCCAAGGCCGGCTACCCGAAGGGCGGTTTCACCCTCCACCTGACCTACGCCTCGGAGAACGAGGCCGAAGCCCGGTTCGTGCCGCTGCTGAAGGACGCCTACGCCAAGCTCGGAGTGACCCTGAAGGTGACGTCGCAGCTCTTCAACCAGCAATGGGCGAACGCCAAGTCGAACCCGACCGACGCGCAGGACATGTTCGTCCTCTACTACTGGCCCACCTACAGCGACGCGGGATCGGACAACCTGTACTCGCTGTACCACAGCAGCGCCAAGCCGTACTTCAACCTCAGCTACTGGAAAAGCACCACCTACGACGGCCTCGTCGACAAGGCGGGCACCTACACCGCCAGTGACCCGGCAAAGGCCCGCTCGCTCTACGTGAAAGCAGAGCGCATCCTCTACTCGCAGGCGCCCGGCCTGTCGTTGTACGACTCGCGGGCGGTCTACGTCGTGCCCAAGGCCCTCAGCGGCTTCCGGTTCAACGAGAACTATCCGTTCACCGTCTTCTTCTCCGCGCTGAAGCCCGCGGCCTGACGGGGGATTCGATGACACGACACCTCGCGCGGCTGGCGGCCTCCGCCGCCGCGGTACTGCTGGTCCTGACCGTGGCCACGTTCGTGCTGGCCCGTGTCCTGCCCAGCGATCCCGCCCTGGCCTACATAGGCCCCAAGGCCACCGCGGCACAGGCGGCCCGGATACGGGCACAGCTCGGGCTGGACCAGCCACTGCCGGAGCAGTACATCCACTACCTCGTACGGCTGCTCCACGGCGACTGGGGCTACTCACTGGCCACGAAACGCCCGGTGCTCAGCGAGGTCGCGGACCGGCTGCCGGCGACACTGGAGCTGATCGCCGCATCCACTCTGCTGTCCGCGGTCCTGGGGATCGGGCTCGGCGTCGTGGCCGCGCGCCGCGAGGGCGGGCGCGTCGACGCACTCGTCCGGCTGGTGTCCATCGGAGGCGTGTCCATGCCCGCCTTCTGGCTGGGGCTGCTGCTGCAGGTGGCGTTCGTCGACCGGCTCGGCCTGCTGCCCGCGACCGGCGCGTTCAGCAGCACCCTGCGTTTCGTCGACCCGATCCGGTCGATCACCGGCTTTCCGCTCCTGGACAGTCTGCTGACCGGCAACTGGACCGCTCTCTCCGACGGGCTGAGCCATCTGGTGCTGCCCGCGGTGACGCTCGCCGCCTACCAGGTAGGGCTCGTGGCCCGGATGACGCGCGCCTCGATGGTCGAAGTACTGGCACAGGACCACATCATCGCGGCCAGGGCCTACGGGCTGCGGGAGAGGGCCATCGTGTGGACGCTGGCACTGCGGGGCGCGCTCTCCCCCACCCTGACCGTGCTGGGCATGGCGGTGGCGTACTCGCTGACGGGCACGTTCTTCGTGGAGACGGTCTTCAACTGGCCGGGCATCGGCCAGTTCGCCACGCAGACGATGCTCGCCGTCGACTACCCGTCGATCATGGCCATCACCCTGCTGGGCGCCGCGGGCTACCTGCTCACCAACGCGGTGGTGGACGTCCTGCAGGCGCGCGTCGACCCGCGGGTGAGGCTGTCATGACGGCCCCGGTACTCAGGGACACGCCGGCCGCACCGAAGGCGACCCCGGCGTCGCGGACACGGTCACTGTGGCGACGCTGCCTGCGGCCGGCCGGAGCCGACCGTTTCGGAGCAGCGGGTGTGACGCTGGTCGCCGCGCTGGCCGTGATCGCGGTCCTCGGCCCGTGGCTCGCCCCCTCCCCGGCGCAGGGCCGGGGCGCCGCCGACGTCGCCGCGCGGAACATCGCGCCCGGCGCGGCCCACCTGTTCGGTACCGACGAACTCGGCCGCGACGTGCTGTCGCGGGTGATCCTGGGCGCGGGCCCCGCGCTGCTGTCGTCGGTGGCCGTAGTGGGACTGGCCGTGACCGTGGGCGTGCCGCTCGGCGCGTTGGCCGGCTACCTCGGTGGGCGGGCGGACGCGGTGATCTCCCGGGTGACGGAGTTCTTCCAGTCCTTCCCACCACTGCTGCTGGCCATGGTGGCCGTCGCCCTCCTCGGCCCCGGCCGACTCGACGCGGGCCTGGCGCTCGCGGTCTGCTGGTGGCCGTGGTACGCGAGGCTGGTGCGTGCCGAGGCCCGCTCCCTGCGCGAGAGGCCGTTCGTCGAGGCGGCCCGGTCCATGGGCGTACCCCTGCCGGTCATCCTCGCCCGCCACGTGGTGCGCAACTGCGTCGGCCCGATCCTCGTCCAGGTCACGGTCGATCTCGGTTCGGTGATCCTGGCGGAGGGTTCGCTGGCGTTCCTCGGCCTCGGTGCGCAGCAGCCGTCGCCCGACTGGGGCCTGATGGTGGAGGAGGGCCGCGCCTCGCTGTTCGACGCGTGGTGGATCTCCACCTTTCCCGGCCTCGCCATCTTCCTGACCGTCCTCGGGTTCAACCTGCTGGGGGACACGCTGCGCGATTTCCTCGACCCGCGGAAGGCGCGGCCATGACGCCTCAGGACAGTTCTCCCTCAGTCATGGGTTCCCAGGAGCGCCCCTCGCCGGCCACCGGCCCCCAGGACGCCCTCCCCGCTGTCTCGGACCACACCGACCCCGCCCCTCGACCGTCAGGCCGTCGCCCGCTGCTGGAGGTCAGCGGCCTCACTGTGTCCTTCCCCCGCCCCGGCCGGCCGGAGCTGCCCCCGGCGCAGCCGGTGCGGGGGGTGGATCTGCGCGTTTCCCAGGGGGAGATCCTCGGTGTGGTCGGCGAGACGGGCTGCGGCAAGACATTGACCGGGATGGCGATCCTCGGCCTGCTCCCCGCGCACGCCCGGCTCGGCGGCAGCATCCGGCTCGACGGCACGGAACTGACCCGCCTGCCGCCCCGCGAACGGGCCGCACTGCGCGGCGGTTCCGTGTCCCTGGTCTTCCAGAACCCCGCCACCGCCTTCAACCCTGTCTTCAGCATCGGCGACCAGCTGCGCCGCGTCGCCCGGCGCCACCTGGCCATCGGCCGCCGCGAGGCCGACGTCCTGGTCCTCGACCGCCTCGGCAGGGTCGGCCTGCCCGATCCACGGCGGGTGGCGCGGGCGTACCCGCACGAGCTGTCCGGCGGCATGCTGCAGCGCGCGATGATCGCGATGGCGTTGATCGGCGGCCCCCGGCTTCTCGTCCTCGACGAGCCCACCACAGCGCTCGACGTCACCGTCGCCCGGCACATCCTGCGCCTGCTGCTCGACCTGCGGCACGAGACGGGCTTCACCGCGCTGCTCATCACCCACAACCTCGGTGTGGTCGGCGACGTGTGCGACAGCACCGCGGTGATGTACGCGGGCCGGGTCGTGGAGCACGGGCCGACCCAGGACGTCCTCAGCCACCCCGCTCACCCCTACACTCGCGGCCTGCTCGGCGCGCTGCCCGGCCGGGGCGCCCCCAGGCAGCCGCTGACCGCCATCGCGGGCACGGTCCCGCCCGACCCCGCGCAGGTGCGTGGCTGTGCCTTCGCCGACCGCTGCCCAGAGGTGATGGACATCTGCCGGACCACCGATCCACGGCCCACCGAGCTCGCCCCCGGACGGCAGGCCGCGTGCCTGCGGGGCGCTGAGGAGGGAGTGTCATGAGGAACCTGGCCGGCACTCGGGGAAGAAGGCCCCCCGGACAATCACCGGCAGGTCCCGGCCGAGGCCGAGGCGGCGCGGCGAACGACTCCCCGCGCGGTGACGCGAGCCCCCGGGCAGACCTGGCCGCCGACCCGGCGGCACTGGAAGTACGCGACCTCCAGGTGCGTTTCCCGGCCCGCGCCGGACGCCGCGGTGAGGTGGTGCACGCCGTGCGGGGGGTCAGCCTGACCGTGGCGGCGGGCTCAGCGTTCGGTCTGGTCGGCGAGTCCGGCTCCGGCAAGAGCACCCTGGCGCGCGCCGCGCTGGGCCTGCTGCGCTCGTCGAGCGGTACCTCCCTCGTCGGGGGGACGGACATCACCACGGCACGCCGTGCCGAACTGCGCACGGTGCGGCGCGACGCGGCGATGGTGTTCCAGAATCCGGTCGCCGCCCTCAATCCCCGCCGCACGGCGGCGGCCAGCGTGGGCGAGCCGCTGCGGCTTCAGGGACTCGGCCGCGCCGAGACCGTTCGGCGCACGGCAGCCCTGCTCGACCAGGTCGGGCTGACGGCCACGCACGGCGCACGGCTACCGCACGAGTTGTCCGGAGGACAGTGCCAGCGGGTCGGAATCGCCCGCGCCCTGGCCACGAGCCCGCGGCTGCTCGTCCTCGACGAACCCACGTCGGCCCTCGACGTGTCCGTACAGGCCCAGATCCTCAATCTGCTGCTTGATCTCAAGGCCTCCCTCGGGTTCGCCTTCCTGCTGATCTCCCATGATCTGGACGTGGTCAGGCACATGAGCGACACCCTGGGCGTGATGTACCGGGGACGGCTTGTCGAGTCCGGTCCGGCCGGTCCGCTGCTGGCCTCCCCCGCTCACCCGTACACCCGCGCGCTGCTGGACTCGGTGCCCGGTCAGGGACGCGAACACCTCCTGGACGGCCTGCCGGAGCCTCCTGGATCTTCCGCTGGTCCGGAAGAAGGCTGCGCCTACCGGTCCCGGTGCCCGCTGGAGAGCAGCAGGGCGGCGGACGGCGCCTGCGCCACCACCGTTCCCCTGCCACGGCCTGCCGGACCCGAGGGCGTCGAAGCCGCCTGTCACCTGGCCACGGTCGTCACCACCACCCGCCCCCCTACGAAAGGAAGCAACGCGTGACCCCCGCGAAGGACAGCATGGTGCAGGGCGGCGGACGCCCTTGGCCGATCACGCTGGACAACTGGCAGGACGCCCCGCTGAGCCGCTGGGGCTTCGCCCACGCGGAGCAGATCGTCCCCGCGGCCGTGATCCGCGCCTCCGACCCGCCCGAGCCGTCACCTTCCGCCGAGGGGCACGGACTGACCGGACTGCACGTTCCGCTCGACGACCGTGAGGTCCCGCTGGACAACTTCCTGTCGGCCTCCGCGACCGACGCCTTCCTCGTGCGGGACCGCGACGGCATCCGTTACGAGGTCTACGACGGTGAGATGGACCGGCACCGCAGGCACCTGCTGATGTCCGTGTCCAAGTCGGTGTGCTCGCTGCTGATCGGCCAACTCGTCGCCGAGGGGGCCCTGGAACTCTCCGCGCCCGCCCTGACGTACGTGCCGGAACTGGGCGAGTCGGCGTTCGGGACCGCGACGATCCAGCAGATCCTGGACATGGCGGCGGACGTGGACTACAGCGAGGACTATCACGACCAGTCCTCCCACGTACGTCTGCAGGACCGGATCGCGGGCTGGCGGACCCGGCTGCCCGAGGACCCCGGAACGGTCTTCGACTTCCTGACGTCTCTGCGCTCCTGTGGCCCGCACGGCAGGCGCTTCCAGTACTGCTCCGCGGCGACCGACGTACTGGCCTGGGTCGCCGAACGGGTCACCGCGGGCCGCTACCCTGACCTGCTCCACGAGCGGCTGTGGCGGCACCTGGCCATGGAACGGGACGCCCAGATCACGATCGACCGGGCGGGCTTCGCCTTCGCCAACGGCGGTATGTCGACCACCGCCCGGGACCTCTCCCGGATCGGCCTGCTCCTGCTGGACCACGGCGTGGCAGGCGGCCGGCAGATCGTCCCCGCGGGTTGGATCGAGGCCATCACCCGGGGCGGCGACCCGGCCGCGGTGGCAGGCACCGTCTTCAGCGAGGTGCACCCGCGTGGCTCGTACCGCAACCACTGGTGGGTGACGGGCGACGATCACGGCAGCGTGTACGCGACGGGCATCCACGGCCAGTACCTGTGGATCGACCCGGCCGCGCAGGTGGTGATCGTGAAGTTCTCCTGCCTCCCGGTCGCTACTAGCGCCGACTGGTCGCACCGCCACGCTCGGGTCTTCCGCAGGATCGCCGAGACACTCTGAAGTGCCCCCGCCGACGTCGCCGCGGACCGCTCGGGTCCCCCGGCTGGGACGCGTTCGAGATGATCTCACCTTCTGGTCGGAGGCTGTGATGAGTCCGAGGTGCATGGCGAGCGAACCACTGGCGAAGTCGGCGGTGAGGGCTCTTGCGGACCTGGAAGACGCCAGAGCTATCCGGCACGGGTTCAGGGAACTGTTCCGGTGGGCGCACGGGTGCCTAGTACTCCAGTCGGACTTCTGTATTTCTGCTGGTCAGCGGCCTGGCGGTGGGGAGTGTAGCGGGGGTGCGCCATGCGTGGGGCGGGCTTGGACAGGTCGTCCCACCAACGTGTGTCCGCGCCGCATGTAGTGACAGCGCGACGAGCAGTCCGTTCCCGTGATCCACGACGTACCGACGAATGCTTGGGACCTGGAACTCGAAGAACTCTTCCTGCGGACCGGAGCCCGCTTCTGCCGGGTGGAGTCCCGGCGGCGGATGCGGGACTACGTCCGCGGACTGCTCGGCCCGGTCGGCCGCAAGAACAGCTGGCAGCTCGCCGAGTACGCCGGCAATGCCACCCCACACGGCCTGCAGCACCTGCTTTCCCACAGCCGGTGGGACGCTGACGGCCTGCGGGACGACCTTCAGGCATACATCGCAGAACAACTCGGCACGCCAAAAGGCGTGTTGATCCTCGACGACACCGGCTTCGTGAAGAAAGGCATCACCTCCGCAGGAGTACAGCGCCAGTACTCCGGCACAGCCGGGGCCCGTATTTCAATAAGCGCTCGGCAGAGGGGTGTTGGTGGGAGTCTGAGATATGACCCCGTGTCTGTCAGGCCGCGTTCGTGCTCTGCGGGCCAAGTTCGATCAGATCCTGCCGCACCTCGATGAGCGCCGCCGTCGGTTGTACCTGGCCAGTGAGGCGACGGCCCTCGGCCGCGGCGGGATCGTCCGGGTCGCCGCCGCCTCCGGCACCAGCACTGCAACCATCGCGCGAGGTGTGGCCGAGTTGGCCGGCTGCTCCTCGCCAACCTTGCGGGTCCGGGCTCCGGGTGCGGGTCGCAAGCGGCTGACTGACACCGACCCTGGTCTGCTGCCTGCGCTGGAGTTGCTGATCGAGCCGCATACCCGAGGCGACCCCGTCTCCCCCTTGCGCTGGACCACGCTGTCGTTACGGGCCCTGGCCTCGACCCTCACCACACAGGGCCACCCGATCAGCGCTTCGACCGTCGGACACCTGCTGCACACCCTGGGCTACAGCCTGCAGGGAACCGCGAAGACAACAGAGGGCATCAGCCATCCAGACCGCGATGCCCAGTTCACCCACCTCAATGCCACCGCCACCGCGTTCCTCAACGATGCCCAGCCGGTGATCAGCGTCGACACCAAGGCCAAGGAATGGCTCGGCAACCGGCACCGGCCCGGTCGCACCTGGCGCCCGGGCAAGAACGCGATCAAGGTGGACTGCCACACGTTCACCACCAACGACCAGCCCATGGCGATCCCCTACGGGATCTACGACATCGCCAACAACAGCGGATGGGTCAACGTCGGCACCGACCACGACACCGCCCAGTTCGCGGTGGAGTCCAACCGACTCTGGTGGCAGCACCGCGGACGGGCGGACCACTCGAATGCCACCCGGCTCCTGATCACCGCCGACTCCGGCGGCTCCAACGACCCCCGCCGCTGGACCTGGAAAAGCAACCTCGCCGCCTTCGCACGAGAGAGCGGCCTGGAGATCACGGTCTGTCACCTACCGCCGGGGACTTCGAAAGTCGGGTAGCCGGAGGGATTCGCACCCTCCGGCTCCCACAGATCCGTACGTGACGATCTCTCGTCATACGGCTCTTGTCGTCCTGATCACCAGGCCAGGGAGGGGGAACTGACCCACCTCCACTGCGCGAACATCCCCGGGCGGCGCTTGGCTGCCCTCTGGAAGGCCGCGATAGCCTTCCTCATCGCGCGAAACCGTCTGTACTTGTTGCTGAGCCAGCGCACCAGGTAGGCGTTGATACGCATCAGGAGTGGATACAGGGCCGATCGGTAGAACCGGCCGTAGTGCGGCCGACAGGAGGCGTCGAACATGGCAGCGCATCATGCGGTAGCCCGACAAACACCCGACTCCTCGGCAGACCACGGGCTCCTGACCCGGTGGGCTCACGACTCCGCCCTGCACGCTGTCCCCACCGCCTGTCCGCACACCGGTGGCCTGCGGTTTGCGTTCTACGGACGAGTGTCCACCGAGGACCACCAGGACCCGGCCACCTCACGAGCCTGGCAGCTGCTGGGCGCCCAGGCACTGGCGTCTGGACACGGGCGGATCGTGGCCGAGTACTTCGATGTCGGCCGCAGCCGGACCGTGCCCTGGGCCCGCAGACCGCAAGCAGCCGCGCTGCTCGCCGCGATGGCCGATCCGGACCGGGACTTCGATGCGGTCATCGTCGGTTCCAGCGAACGCGCCTTCTACGGCAACCAGTTCGCCACCATGGCCCCGCTGTTTGAGCATTACGGGGTGGAGGTGTGGGTGCCGGAACTGGGCGGCGCGATCGACCCGCAGATCGCCGGCCAGGAAGAACTCATGATCCTCCTCGGCATCCTCTCCAAACGGGAGATCGCCCGCGCCCGTATCCGGGTCCGCGGCGCGATGACCGTGCAGACCCGCGACCAGGGCCGCTACCTCGGCGGCCGACCCCCCGTACGGATACCGGCTCGCCGACGCAGGCCCGCACCCCAACCGGACCCTCGCCCGCCGCGGTGTCCGCATCCAACGCCTGGACATCGATCCGGAGTGCGGCCCCATCGTGTCCTGGATCTTCACCCAACGCCTCGCCGGGCACAGCGTCGCCCGCATCACCCGCGCCCTCAACGATGCCGGCATCCCCAGCCCGTCCGCCGCCGACCCACACCGCAACCCGCACCCGACCAGCCGGCGATGGGTCCTCACCACGGTGCGCACCATCCTGGCCAACCCCCGCTACACCGGCCGCCAGGTCTGGAACCGGCAGCGCACCGACCACGACCTCATCGACCCGGCCAACACCAGCCTCGGCCACCGCGACGTGATGCGCTGGAACACCCCCACCGACTGGATCATCTCAACGAAACCGGCACACCCGGCACTGGTCAGCGAAGCCGACTTCGTCACGGTCCAGCACACTCACGCCGACCGGCTCACGGCACCGGGACGGACATACACCCTGGCGGGACTCCTGCGCTGCGGAATGTGCGGGCGCCGGATGGATTCCCACTGGACCCGCCGCCCCGCCTACCGGTGCCGGCACGGCCACTCCAGCGCCGCCCCGCCCCTGTCCCACCGGACGCCCAACGCCTACGTCCGCGAAGACCACGTCCTGCCCCACCTGCCCGCACTGGTCATCCGCCTCACCGCGCACAAGACCGACCTGAGCGGAACGACGGCTCCGCCCTCACCGGCCACCGCCGTGGAGTACCTCCGCACCGAATCAATATCCGTGATATTCGCCCCGGCCACCCGGACCCTGACCGCGGACACCCCACGAGGAGAAAGGATCGCCATCGGCTGACCGGCACCGCAGCAGCACACGCAAGCGCTGGAGGAGGAAGCCAGAAGCCTGCCGAAACGCCAGAACACCCGCGCCCGGCCGGGAGCCGGAGGCGAGTGCCAGTCTGCCCTGCCCGCGAAACGGGACTTAGGGGGCAATGGTGTGTCCGAGGGGGGACTTGAACCCCCACGCCCGATAAAGGGCACTAGCACCTCAAGCTAGCGCGTCTGCCATTCCGCCACCCGGACTAGGTGTCTGCCGCCTGACCGGGGGTGTTCCCCGCGGCGACATGGACAACAATACCAAGCTTTCGGAGTGCCTTTCACCTGCGTTTCCGTCGGTGTAGGCGCAGGTGGGCGCGGGTCACGGCGCGTGGCCGGGCCGTCACCGGGCGGGCAGCAGCGCGCGCAGGGCGCGGACGAGTGTCGCGGCCGTCTCGTCGTCCAGCGGTGCGAGGAAGCGCCGCTCGGCGGCCCGTCGCGCCTCCTCCGCCCGGCCCATCCGCTCACGCCCGGTGTCCGTCAGTTCGACGATGTTGCGCCTCCGGTCCTGCGGGCTGCGCCGGCGTTCTACCAGACCTCGCCGCTCCAGGCCGTCGAGCAGGGCCACCATCGTCGTGCGGTCCACCCCGAGCCGTCCCGCCACCTCGATCTGCGACAGCGGTTCGGCCCCGGCCAGCACCACCAGCACCGCCAGGTCGTGTCCGTCCATGCCGTACGGGGCGAGGGCCTCGGCCGAGCTCCGCGCCAGGTCGGCCTGGACATGCTTGAGCAGGTACCCGAGCCGGGATTCGAGGGGATCACTGACCATGTCGTAGACGATATCGAAATCTGATCGTCAGCATGACTGATGATTGACTAGACTGACGGCCATGACGACCGTGACGGCTGTGCGCTTCGGCATCAAGACCACCCCCATGCACGTCCCCTACGAGGACATCCGCCGTGTCTGGCAGGAGGCGGACGCGATACCGCAGATCGCGGACGCCTGGCTCTGGGACCATCTGCTGCCGGTGGCCGGCCCCAAGGACGGCGCCGTCCACGAGGGCTGGACGCTGCTCTCCGCCCTGGCCGCGCAGACCGAGCGGCTGCGGCTCGGTCTGCTGGTGACCAGCAACCGGATCCGGCCGCCCGCCCTCCTGGGCAAGATGGCCTCCACCGTGGACGTGATCTCGGGCGGGCGGCTGGTCCTGGGGCTGGGCGTCGGCGGGACGCATCAGCCGCCGGGGGCGGGCGGGATCGCCGGGGAGAATCCGGCGGTCGACGAGTACGACGCGTACGGCCTCACGCTCGTGCCGCCCGCCGAAGGCATCGCCCGGCTCGACGAGACGGTACGGATCCTGAAGCTGATGTGGACCCGGGACGTCTTCGGCTTCGAGGGCGAGTACTACCGGCTGAGGGGGACCCGGAACGAGCCCAAGCCGGTGCAGCGCCCGGGGCCCCCGCTGCTGATCGGCGGCTGGGGCACCCGACTGCTGCGGCTGGTCGCCGAGCACGCGGACGTCTGGAACGTGCCCGGGCCGCCGCACAACACCGTCGAGTTCGTCGCCGAGCGCGCCCGGGTGCTGGACGCGCACTGCGCCGAACTGGGCCGGGATCCGGCGGAGATCGTCCGCTCGGTCCAGGTCCTGGTGTCGTACGACGACCCGGCGGCGACCCGGGCCACGGTCGCCGCCCTCGTCCGGGCCGGGATGAACCACATCGTGCTGAGCCTGCCCCGTCCTTATCCCGACGGCGTGGCGCGCCGGCTGGCGGACGAGGTGATCCGGCCGGTGCGCGACGCCACGGAATGAGACACGCGCGCGGTCAGGGCATCAGCTGGTACTCCGGGAAGTTCCCGGGCAGCCGCTCCCCCGCCGGGCCCTGGGTCACCGCCCGCACCAGCAGCTCCCCGCCGACGAAGGCGCCCCGCCAGGACGCGCCGAAGCCGCCGAAGAGCTCGTCCCGGTCGCCTCGGGACCGCGCCTTGCCGTGGCCGATCTTGAAGGCGCGGATCTGCGGGGCCAGGCGCGCGAACGTGGCCTCGTCGTCGGTGGAGAGCGTGGCGACCAGTGCGCCGTTGGAGGCGTTCATGGCGGCCAGCAGTTCGGCCTCGGTGTCGACCAGGACGATCGTGTCGACCGGGCCGAAGGGTTCCGCGTGGTGCAGCGGTGAGGACGGGGGCGGGTTGAGGAGGGTGACCGGGTGGACGTACGCCTCGGTGTCCTGGCCGGGCAGGAAGCGGGCGTCGGCCGGGCTGCCGCGGTGCAGCGGGACGGCGCCGCGGTCGACGGCCTCGGCCACCTGGTCGGTCAGGTCCTTGGCCTTCGCCGCGTTGATCAACGGGCCGAAGTCCAGCTCGGGGAGCGGGTCGGCGGGGTCGGCGACCGCGAGGGGGTGGCCGATCCGGAGCCGGCGCACCGCCGGGAGGTAGGCGGTGAGGAACTCGTCGAACAGTTCGCGCTGGACGACGAAGCGGGGGTAGGCGGTGCAGCGCTGCTTGCCGTAGTCGAAGAGTTTGGGGACGACGGCGGTGAAGGCGGCCCAGTCGGTGAAGTTCCAGATGCCCCAGGTGTTGAGTCCCTCCTGTTCGAGTACGTGCCGCTTGCCGAGGTCGGTGACGGCCGTGGCCACCGCCGCCCCCGTGTCGCGTCCGCCGACGAAGGAGACGCAGCCGATCTCGGGCGCCCGCACCAGCGCCTCCGACAGCTCGCCCCCGCTGCCGCTGAGCAGCGTCACCGGCAGGCCCTCGCGGGCGGCCAGCGCGCAGGCCAGGGTGAGGCAGGCGACCCCGCCGTCGGTCGGGGTCTTGGCCACCACCGCGTTGCCCGCCAGAGCCTGCACCAGTACCGCGTGAACGAGCACGCTCATCGGGTAGTTCCAGCTGGCGATGTTGGACACCGGCCCGTCCAGCGGGCTCCGCCCGGCGAGCATCGGCTCGATGCCGTCGACGTACCAGCGCACCCCGTCGATCGCCCGGTCCACGTCCGCCTGGGCCAGCCGCCAGGGCTTGCCGATCTCCCAGACGAGCAGCAGGGCGAGGAGTTCGCGGTGTTCGGTGAGGGCGTCCAGGGTGGCGGCCACCCTGGCCCGGCGCTCCTCCAGCGGTATGTGCCGCCAGGCCCGGTGCTGGTCGAGGCAGGCGCGGACGGCCCGGTGCGCGGTGGCGCGGTCGAGGCGGGGGGCGCCGGCGATCGGGCTGCCGTCGACGGGGCTGGTGGCGGGCAGCGGGCGGCCGTCGGGCTGCCAGCCGGCGGCCCAGAGGTTGAGGACGCGGTCGTCGCGGAAGGCTTCCGGGGCGAGGGCGAGGCAGCGCGCCCAGGCGCCGTCCCAGCCGGTGCCGGGCTTGCGGACGAGGTCCATGGTCAGCCCCCCGCTTCCAGCAGCTCCAGGACCAGCCGGGCGGTCTCGGTCGGCGTGCTCCCCACCCGCACACCGACCGCCTCCAGCGCCGCCTGCTTGGCCCGGGCGGTGCCGGCCGAACCGGAGACGATGGCGCCCGCGTGGCCCATGGTGCGGCCCTCGGGTGCGGTGAACCCGGCGATGTAGCCGACGACCGGCTTGGTGACGTGCTCCCGGATGTAGGCGGCGGCCCGCTCCTCCGCGTCGCCGCCGATCTCCCCGATGAGGACGACGAGTTCGGTGTCGGGATCGTCCTGGAAGGCGGCCAGGCAGTCGATGTGGCTCGTCCCGACGACCGGGTCGCCGCCGATGCCCACGCAGGTGGAGAAGCCGATGTCCCGCAGCTCGTACATGAGTTGGTACGTCAGCGTGCCGGACTTGGAGACGAGGCCGATGCGGCCGGGCTTGGTGATGTCGGCCGGAATGATCCCCGCGTCGGACTGGCCGGGCGTGATCAGCCCGGGGCAGTTGGGCCCGATGATCCGGGTGCCGTTCCGCCTGGCGTACGACGTGAAGGCCACCGAGTCGTGGACCGGGATGCCCTCGGTGATCACCACCGCGAGGCCGATGCCGGCGTCGGCCGCCTCCAGGACCGCGGCCCTGGCGAAGGCGGGCGGCACGAAGACGACGGTGACGTCGGCGCCGGTCGCCGCCATGCCCTCGGCGACGGTGCCGAAGACCGGGACGGCGATGGGGGCACCTCCCAGGCCGTCCAGGCACTGGGGGACGTCGAAGTCGACGCTCTGCCCGGCCTTGCGCGGGTTGACCCCGCCGACGACGTCGGTCCCGGCGGCGAGCATCCGCCGGGTGTGCTTCATGCCCTCGCCGCCGGTCATGCCCTGGACGAGGACCTTGCTCTCCTTGGTGAGGTAGATCGCCATGACAGAACTCCTCAGGCGGTGGCGGCGAGTTCGGCGGCGCGGCGGGCGGCGCCGTCCATGGTGGTGGCCTGTTCGACCAGGGGGTGCGCGCGGGAGTCGAGGATCGCCCGGCCGCGGGCCGCGTTGTTGCCGTCGAGGCGGACCACCAGCGGTCTCGTCAGCCTGACGGTTTCCAGGGCCTGGACGATGCCGTCGGCGACCGCGTCGCACGCCGTGATCCCACCGAAGACGTTGACGAAGACCGACTTCACCGACGGGTCGGAGAGGATCACCGAGAGGCCGTCGGCCATGATCTGGGCGGATGCCCCGCCGCCGATGTCCAGGAAGTTCGCGGGCCGTGCGCCGCAGCCGGCCACCACGTCCAGGGTGGACATCACCAGGCCCGCGCCGTTGCCGATGACGCCGACCTCGCCGTCGAGCTTGACGTAGTTGAGCCCCTTCGCGGCGGCCGCCGCCTCCAGCGGGTCGTGGTGCTCACCCTCCTCCGCGCCCCAACGGGCCTGCCGGAAGCGGGCGTTGTCGTCGAGGGTGACCTTGCCGTCGAGGGCCAGGATCCGGCCCTCTCCGGTGCGCACGAGCGGGTTCACCTCGACGAGCAGCGCGTCCTCGCGGACCAGTACCTGCCAGAGCCGTACCAGGACGTCGACGGTCTGTGGCGGCAGTCCGGCGGCCGCGGCGATCTCCTGGGCCTTGGCGGAGGTGACGCCGACCGCGGGGTCGACGGGGACCCGGGCCACCGCCTCCGGCCGGGTCGCGGCCACCTCCTCGATCTCCATGCCGCCCTCGGCGGAGGCGATGGCCAGGAAGCCGCCGGCCGCCCGGTCGAGGACGTAGGAGACGTAGAACTCGCTGTCGATGTCGACGGGTTGGGCCAGCATCACCTTGCCGGCCGTGTGCCCCCTGATGTCCATGCCGAGAATCTGACGTGCCGTGAGCTCCGCCGCGGCCGGGTCGGCGGCGAGCTTCACAGCGCCCGCCTTGCCCCGGCCGCCGGTCTTGACCTGCGCCTTCACGACGACCCTGCCGCCGAGCCGGCGGGCGATCTCCCGGGCCTCCTTGGGCGAGTCGGTGACCTCGGCCCTCGGCACCACGATGCCGTGTTCCTCGAAGAGTTCCCTTGCCTGGTGTTCGTACAGGTCCATTTCGGCTCCTGTCTTGAAAGTGCCGCACGCCCCCTGGACACCACCCACCGGATGCGGGATAACAAGGTTCATACAGTATTCGTCGACTGTATGCAATGTACCGCGAGAGCGTTCCAACCCCCTACGAAGGGACAGGACTTCGCCATGCCCGACGACACCCAGGACGTGATTTCCGGTGGTCATCTCGTTGCCAAGGCGCTGAAGGCCGAGGGGGTCGACCGCATCTACACGCTGTGCGGCGGCCACATCATCGACATCTACGACGGCTGCGTCGACGAGGGCATAGAAGTCGTCGACGTCCGCCACGAGCAGGTGGCCGCCCACGCCGCCGACGGCTACGCACGCATCACCGGCAGGCCCGGGTGCGCGGTCGTCACCGCCGGGCCCGGTACGACCGACGCCGTCACCGGCGTCGCCAACGCCTTCCGCGCGGAGTCCCCGATGCTGCTGATCGGTGGCCAGGGGGCGCTCACCCAGCACAAGATGGGGTCCCTGCAGGACCTGCCGCACGTCGACATGATGACGCCGATCACCAAGTTCGCGGCGGCCGTCCCGGACACCGCCCGGGCCGCGGACATGGTCTCCATGGCGTTCCGCGAGTGCTGCCACGGCGCGCCCGGCCCCTCCTTCCTGGAGATACCCCGCGACGTCCTCGACGCCAAGGTCCCGGCCGCGAAGGCCCGCGTACCCAAGGCGGGCGCCTACCGGGCCTCGACCCGCTCGGCCGGCGATCCCGAGGCCATCGAGAAGCTCGCCGACCTGCTCGTGCACGCCGAGAAGCCGGCCATCCTGCTCGGCAGCCAGGTCTGGACGACCCGCGGCACCGCGGACGCCATCGAGCTGGTACGGACCCTCAACATCCCGGCGTACATGAACGGCGCGGGCCGCGGCACCCTGCCGCCCGGCGACCCGCACCACTTCCAGCTCTCCCGCCGGTACGCCTTCTCCAACGCCGACGTCATCGTGATCGTCGGCACCCCCTTCGACTTCCGCATGGGCTACGGCAAGCGGCTCTCTCCGGAAGCGACGGTCGTGCAGATCGACCTCGACTACCGCACGGTCGGCAAGAACCGGGACATCGACCTCGGGATCGTCGGGGACGCGGGCCTGGTCCTGAAGTCGGTGACCGAGGCGGCCTCGGGGCGCGTCAACGGGGGTGCCTCCCGGCGCAAGGAGTGGCTCGACGAACTGCGCGCCGCCGAACAGACGGCGATCGAGAAGCGGTTGCCGCAGCTGAGGTCGGACGCCTCGCCCATCCACCCGTACCGCCTGGTCAGCGAGATCAACGACTTCCTCACCGAGGACTCGATCTACATCGGCGACGGCGGCGACATCGTCACCTTCTCCGGGCAGGTCGTGCAGCCCAAGTCTCCTGGCCACTGGATGGACCCGGGCCCGCTCGGCACCCTCGGCGTCGGTGTCCCCTTCGTGCTCGCCGCCAAGCAGGCCCGCCCCGACAAGGAGGTGGTCGCCCTCTTCGGCGACGGCGCCTTCTCGCTCACCGGCTGGGACTTCGAGACCCTGGTCCGCTACGACCTCCCCTTCGTCGGGATCGTCGGCAACAACTCCTCGATGAACCAGATCCGTTACGGCCAGGCCGCCAAGTACGGCAAGGAGCGCGAGCGGGTCGGCAACACCCTCGGAGACGTCCACTACGACAAGTTCGCCCAGATGCTGGGCGGTTACGGCGAGGAGGTCCGCGACCCCGCCGACATCGGCCCCGCCCTGCGCCGAGCCCGGGAGTCGGGCAGGCCGTCGCTGATCAACGTCTGGGTCGACCCGGACGCGTACGCCCCCGGAACCATGAACCAGACCATGTACAAGTGAGGTGGAACGCCCATGACCGCCAAGGCACTTGAGGGCATTCGCGTCCTCGACATGACCCACGTCCAGTCGGGCCCCTCCGCCACCCAGCTGCTCGCCTGGCTCGGCGCGGACGTGGTCAAGCTGGAGGCGCCGTCCGGTGACATCACGCGCAAGCAGCTGCGCGACCTCCCGGACGTCGACTCCCTCTACTTCACGATGCTCAACTGCAACAAGCGGAGCATCACCCTGAACACCAAGACCGAACGCGGCAAGGAACTCCTGACCGAGCTGATCCGGCGCTCGGACGTGATGGTGGAGAACTTCGGTCCGGGCGCGGTCGACCGGATGGGGTTCACCTGGGACCGCATCAAGGAGATCAATCCGCGGATCGTGTACGCCTCCATCAAGGGGTTCGGGGACGGCCCGTACACCGATTTCAAGGCGTACGAGGTGGTCGCCCAGGCGATGGGCGGGTCGATGGCCACCACCGGCTTCGAGGACGGCCCGCCGCTGGCCACGGGCGCGCAGATCGGTGACTCCGGCACCGGAGTGCATACAGTAGCCGGAATACTGGCGGCACTCTTCCAGCGTGAGCACACCGGCCGCGGCCAGCGCGTCAACGTCGCCATGCAGCACGCCGTGCTCAACCTCTGCCGGGTCAAGCTCCGCGACCAGCAGCGGCTCACCCACGGCCGGCTCGCCGAGTACCCGAACGAGGACTTCGGCGACGAGGTGCCCCGCTCCGGCAACGCCTCCGGCGGCGGCCAGCCCGGCTGGGCGGTCAAGTGCGCGCCGGGCGGCCCGAACGACTACGTGTACGTCATCGTGCAGCCCGTCGGCTGGCAGCCGATCACCCGGCTGATCGGCCGGCCGGAGCTCGCGGACGACCCCGAGTGGGCGACCCCGGAGTCCCGCCTGCCCAAGCTCAGCAAGATGTTCCAGCTGATCGAGGAATGGTCCTCGACGCTCCCCAAGTGGGAGGTGCTGGAGAAGCTCAACGCCCACAACATCCCGTGCGGGCCGATCCTCTCCACCAAGGAGATCATCGAGGACGAGTCGCTGGTCGCCAACGAGATGGTGGTCACCGTCCCGCACCCCGAGCGCGGCGAGTTCGTCACCGTCGGCAGCCCGCTCAAGCTCTCCGACTCCCCTGTCGACGTCACCGGCTCGCCGCTGCTCGGCGAGCACAACGAAGCGGTCTACATCGGCGAACTCGGCCTCGGCGACGAAGAATTGCGCCTGCTCAAGTCGAACGGAGTGATCTGACGTGATGGCAGAGGACCGGGAGCTGCGGGTCCGCGAGCTCCTCGACTCCGTGCGCGCGGAGGGCCGTACGGCACTCACCGCGCCGGAGGGCAAGGTGGTCGCCGACGCGTACGGGATCGCCGTACCGGGCGAGGAGCTGGCCACCGACGTCGACGAGGCGGTGGCGTACGCGGCACGCTTCGCCGGACCCGTCGTCATGAAGATCGTCTCGCCGGACATCCTGCACAAGACCGACGCGGGCGGGGTCGTCGTCGGGGTGGAGGGCGCGGCGGACGTACGGGCGGCCTTCCACCGGATCATCGAGAACGCGCGCGCCTACGACGCCGATGCGCGCATCGAGGGCGTCCAGGTACAGGAGCTGCTGCCGAAGGGCACGGAGGTGATCGTCGGCGCGGTCACCGACCCGACCTTCGGGAAGGTCGTCGCCTTCGGGCTCGGCGGGGTGCTGGTCGAGGTACTGAAGGACGTGACGTTCCGGCTCGCGCCCGTCTCCGCCGACGAGGCGCTGTCGATGCTGGACTCCATCGAGGCGGCCGAGGTGCTGCGCGGGGTGCGCGGGCAGGCCGGGGTGGACCGGTGGGCGGTCGCCGAGCAGATCCGCCGGGTCTCCCAACTGGTCGCGGACTTCCCGGAGATCGCCGAGGTGGACCTCAACCCGGTGATCGCGACCGCGGAGGGCGCGGTCGCCGCGGACATCAGGATCATCCTCGCGGAGCGACAGCCGCCACCGCGCAGGAAGTACACCCGCGACGAGATCCTGGAGACCATGCGCCGGCTGATGCAGCCCCGCTCGGTCGCCGTGATCGGTGCCTCCAACGAGGCGGGCAAGATCGGCAACTCGGTGATGCGCAACCTCGTGGACGGCGGCTTCGCCGGGGAGATCCACCCGGTGAACCCCAAGGCCGATGACATTCTGGGCCGCAAGGCGTACAAGAGTGTCACGGACGTTCCCGGTGAGGTGGATGTGGCCGTCTTCGCCATTCCCGCCAAGTTCGTGGCGGCGGCGCTGGAGGAGGTGGGCCGGAAGAAGATCCCCAACGCCGTCCTGATCCCGTCCGGTTTCGCGGAGACCGGCGAACACGAGCTCCAGGAAGAGATCGTCGCGATCGGCGAGCGCTACGGCATCCGCCTCCTCGGCCCGAACATCTACGGCTACTACTCCACCTGGCAGGACCTGTGCGCCACGTTCTGCACGCCGTACGACGTGAAGGGCGGGGTTGCGCTGACGTCCCAGTCGGGTGGGATCGGCATGGCGATCCTGGGGTTCGCCCGCACCACCAAGACGGGTGTGTCGGCGATCGTCGGGCTCGGCAACAAGTCGGACCTGGACGAGGACGACCTGCTGACCTGGTTCGGCGAGGACCCGCACACCGAGTGCATCGCGATGCACCTGGAGGACCTGAAGGACGGCCGCGCCTTCGTCGAGGCCGCGCGGGCGACCGTACCGAAGAAGCCGGTCGTGGTCCTCAAGGCGGGCCGTACCGCGGCCGGTGCCAAGGCCGCCGGTTCGCACACCGGCGCGCTCGCGGGCGACGACGCGGTGTACGACGACATCCTGCGGCAGGCGGGCGTCATCCGCGCCCCCGGCCTGAACGACATGTTGGAGTACGCGCGCGGCCTGCCGGTGCTGCCGACCCCTCGGGGCGACAACGTCGTGATCATCACCGGCGCGGGCGGCAGCGGTGTCCTCCTGTCCGACGCGATCACCGACAACGGGCTGACCCTGATGGAGATCCCGCCGGACCTGGACGAGGCGTTCCGCCGCTTCATCCCGCCGTTCGGCGCCGCCGGCAACCCGGTGGACATCACGGGCGGCGAGCCGCCGTCGACGTACGAGGCGACGATCCGGCTCGGGTTGGAGGACCCGCGGATCCACGCGCTGGTCCTCGGCTACTGGCACACCATCGTCACCCCGCCGATGGTGTTCGCGGAGCTGACCGCGCGGGTGGTCGCGGAGTTCCGGGAGCGGGGCGTCGAGAAGCCGGTCGTCGCCTCGCTCGCGGGGGACGTCGAGGTCGAGGAGGCCTGCCAGTACCTGTACGAGCGGGGGGTCGTGGCGTACCCGTACACGACCGAACGGCCGGTGGCCGTGCTCGGCGCCAAGTACCGCTGGGCGCGGGCGGCCGGACTTCTGGGGGGCGCGTCATGACATAGCAGAGGAAGGGGCCGGCCGGCGGAGCGCGTCCCCGGCCGGCCCCGGGACCCGTGCGCGCACGAAAGGCATTGGACAGGGGGCGCTGGCCAGAACTTTCGACGCAAGGGGTGCTGAGCAGACATGTCATCCATCGATCTATCGACGTCCGTCCCTTTCAGGGAGGTGACGGACCGCAACGGCCGCAGGTACCGCATCGGCGAACGCGATGTCGATCTCATGGGCCGGACACGCACATGGATGGTCATCCTGCCCTGGGTGGGCATGATGGGCATCAGTTCCGCCGAGTACGCGTTCACGTCGGCGGAGGACACGCTGCACGAGGCGCATCTGTGGGGCAGCGGGCACATCTTCTGGCTGATGGGCGTCTGGGTGTTCTTCCAGGCGGCCGTGGCCTTCCCGGCCGGGCAACTGCGGGAGAGCGGACGGCTCCCCGCGCGTACGGCCATGCTGATCGGCGCGGTGGGCACACTGCTGGGCTATGTGTCGCTGGCGTTCGCACCGAACGTGGTCGTCGCCTATCTCGGCTTCGGCATGTGCAGCGGTATCGGCGCCGGTCTCGTCTACGCGACCTGCGTGAACATGGTCGGCAAGTGGTACCCGGAGCGCAAGGGCGGCAAGACGGGCTTCGTGAACGGCGGTTTCGCCTACGGATCCGTGCCCTTCGTCTTCCTCTTCACCTCGGTGCTCGACCTGAGCAACTACAGGGTCGTCCTCGCCTCGGTCGGCATCGGGCTGTGTCTGGTGGTGGCGTCGGCCGGCTGGTTCTTCAAGGACCCGCCGAAGAACTGGTGGCCGCCGCACGTCGATCCGCTGAAGGTGACTCAGGACCCGAGGATACGCCGAGCGTTGGAGAAGAACCCGCCGGCGATCAAGCAGTACACAGCCAAGGAGGCCGCCCGTACCCCCGTCCTGTGGATGATGTGGTTCTGTCTGCTCTGCACGGCCGGGATCAATATCTTCGGCATCGCCTTCCAGGTGCCGTTCGGCAAGGACATGGGGTTCGCGGGTGGGATCGTCGCCACGGCCATGTCCCTGAAGGCCATCGTCAACGGCACCGGCCGCGGCGTCATCGGATGGATCTCCGACCGCCACGGCCGCCGCAACACGCTCATCATCGTGTGCATCGTGCTCGGCACCGCCCAGTTCGGCGTGCTGGTCTCCGGCCAGATGCACAGCATGCCGTTCTTCCTGTTCTGCTCCATGGTCTCCGGGTTCGGCGGCGGGGCGATCTTCCCACTCTTCGCGGCCATGACGGCGGACTACTTCGGTGAGAACAACAACGCCACCAACTACGGAATGGTCTACAGCTCCAAGCTGATCTCCGGCCTGGTGGGCTCCGGTCTGGGCGCGGTCGTCGTCGGTGAGTGGGACTACCACGGCGCGTTCGTGCTGGCGGGCTCCGTCGGCCTGGCCTCCGCAGTGCTGGCCCTCTTCCTCAAGGCACCGGGCAGGCCCAGCGCCCGGCGCATCGTCCCCAACCCGCAACCGCTCGGCGAGGAGATGGCGTGACATGACGGCTGACCCTGTAGCCACGAACAGCACCGGTGCCGGACGCCGCCCGTACCGCGAGGTCACGGACGCCCGCGGCCGCGTCTACCGGATCGGCGAGACCGACCGGGACATCCTCGGCCACTCCCGCAACATCATGGTGTACCTCCCCTGGATCGCCATGATGGCCATCAGCGTCTTCGAGTACGCGTACGGCTCCGCGGAGGACACCCTGTCCCACGCGCACGGCTGGACGCAGTCCAACACCTTCTGGATCCTGAGCGTCTGGGTGTTCTTCCAGGCCGGCATCGCGTTCCCGGCGGGCTGGCTGCGCGAGAAGGGCATCCTGACCGCGCGGCGCGCCATGTACACGGGTTCCGTGATGTGCCTGGTCGGCTTCCTGGCGCTCTCGCACATCAGCGAAATCTGGCTGGCGATCATCGGCTTCGGCGTGATCGGCGGCCTCGGCTCCGGCCTGGTCTACGCGACCTGCATCAACATGGTCGGCAAGTGGTTCCCCGAACGCCGGGGCGCCCGCACGGGTTTCGTGAACGGCGGCTTCGCCTACGGCTCGCTCCCCTTCATCTTCATCTTCAACTACGCCTTCGACACGGCGAACTACCACCGGGTCCTGGACCTCATCGGCGCCTACGTGATGGTCGTGGTCCTCGTCACCGCGTGCTTCTTCAAGGACCCGCCGAAGAACTGGTGGCCGGCCGACATCGACCCGCTCACGCACTCGGGCGGCACCAAGACCGCGGCGGCCCTCGCCAAGAACCCGCCCGCGGTACGCCAGTTCACTCCCAAGGAGGCGATCCACACCGGCATGCTCCCGCTGATGTGGATCTCCATCGTCATGACGGCCGGCGTCTCGATCTTCGGCATCTCCTTCCAGGTGGACTTCGCGAAGGACGTCGGCTTCGGCCCCCTGGTCGCGGCCTCGTCCATGGGCGTGATGGCGGTCATCAACGGCATAGGCCGCGGCGTGGTCGGCTGGCTCTCCGACCGCCTCGGCCGCAAGCCGACCCTCGTCTTCGTCATCGTCGTCCTGGGCCTCGCCCAGTTCGGCGTGATCTGGGCCGGTGACATCAAGAGCGAGTGGCTGTTCCTGTTCTTCGCCTTCCTCTCCGGCTTCGGCGGCGGCGCCTTCTACCCGCTCTTCGCCGCCCTCACCCCGGACTACTTCGGCGAGAACTACAACGCCACCAACTACGGCCTCGTCTACAGCGGCAAACTCATCAGCGGCCTCTTCGGCGGCGGCCTCGGCTCCATGGTCGTCGGCGCCTGGGGCTACAACGGGGCCTACGCCCTGGCGGGCGGCATCTCGATGCTGGCGGCGGGGGTGGCGCTGCTGTTGCGGCAGCCGGGGCGGGGGACGACCACCAAGGCGGGGGTGATGCAGCCGCAGACGGCTACCTGACGGTCTCCGCCGAACCTCGGGGCGAGGTGTTCCCGACGGGGTGAGTCCCGGACCCGGGTCCGGGACTCAGCCGCTTCCGGAGACGGCCTTCGCCGCTGGCCCGGACAATGCTGCTGCCGGACCGGAAGGCGGTAGACCTCGACGGACAGCCTGAGACACCCGAGACCGACCCACCGACGAGAGCGGCAGAAACGGTCCCTCGTCATGGGACCGGGCACGCCCATTTCCAGGGGTACCTCTTCTTCCTGTGCCAGGAGGCGAGGGTCAACCCGCCCTTCGATGCGCAGCGGCGGCACCAGGTCGGGAACCCACACCGGCTGGCCCAGGTTCGGCAGGACAGCCATGATCTCGTCCCAGACCCCGCAGGTGCGCCACGTCCTGTAACGGGAGTGAATGCCCTTCCAGGGACCCACGAGAATGAGGATTGCTGAGGTCCTTGTTCCCGCCACCGCCAGAGGCACTTTCCAGGTGAAGAAGCGTGTCGGGTCCTACCCGCGTGTCCGCGTCGAGGGCGGCGGTCGTGGGGTCGTCTCGCAGGCCGGGGCCGTGCTGCTGGTCGAGACGATCCTCAAGTCCGGTCTGACTCGATCGGGTGGAGGCGGGCCCTGGCCAGCAGATCGAGTCCCCTATAGCGGCGGGCTTCGGTCCATTCGTCGTTCTGCTCCGCCGGCACGGCGCCGACCAGGCGGATCAGGGCAGTGCCGTCGGGGAAGATGCCGACCACGTCTGTGCGGCGGCGGATCTCCTTGTTGAGCCGTTCCTGCGGGTTGTTCGACCAGATCTGCCGCCAGATCTCCCGCGGGAAGACGGTGAAGGCCAACAGGTCGTGCTGGGCTGCATCCAGGTGGGCTGCGGCCTTGGGAAACTTGGCCTCCAATGCGTCCAGGACGTGCCGCATCTGGGCCCGGACAGCCGTCGTGTCGGGCTGTTCGAAGACGGTCCGGAGCAGCGTGGCGACCCACGGCTGGGCCGATTTCGGGACCCGGCTGAGCAGGTTGCGTGCGTAGTGAGTGCGGCATCGCTGCCAGGAAGCACCGGGCAGCACGGCGTCGATGGCGTCGACGAGGAGTAATTGTCAATACCTGTGGATCGCTTGCTCCGCGAAGCGCGGAACCTGTCCCCGGGGGCTTGGTTTCCCAAGTACTTCAAGGGTGGCGGCGCTCGCGTTCCAGGGCGAGGCGTTGTTGCTCTTCCAGGATGCGTTGACCACGGGTTCGGAGTGCGGAGCTGCGTCCCCGTGGTCGCCACCATCGATGCACCCGGGCGGGTGTTCGATCCAGTGCGTTTGCGTACTCGGTGATGAGTTCACGATCCCCTGCAGCCTTGAAGGCTGCGAGTAGAACGTGTTCGCTGGCCAAGTACGGATGTCGACGGCGTCGGGCCTCGTGCTCAGCGTCGCTCAGCAGCGCCTCAAGGGACGTGCTGGCAGGCAGCCTCTCGGCAATCGATCCGTATCCGAGTTTGTTCAGGACATCAGGAAGTCGGGAGTTGTCGGACAGCACTGCTCGGAGACGACGTGTCGTGCCCAGGGTCACGGAGCCAGGGTAGACGAGCGCCTGTTGCCCTGCGCGGAACCGTCTTCAGCGTTCGGTTGAGGTTGTTCATGCAGCGAGGCCCCTGGGGCGTTCGACGAGCTGGCCGCGTTCGAAGCGGGCACCTGCTCGACGAGGGCGACGAGGTGGGGTGCGGTGATCGCGCGCCAGCGTTCCCGGGCGGACTCGGCGAGCTTGAACACCATGGCGAGGGCGGCGGCCGTGCTGCCCGCGCCGCGGGTGACCTTGGTCCGGAGCTTGACCGTGGAGAAGGTCGACTCGACGGGATTTGTGGTGCGCAAATGGATCCAATGCTCCGCGGGGAAGTCGTAGAAGGCGAGGAGTTCGTCCTCGTCGTCGGTGATCTTCTTGGCGGCCTTGGGCCACTTCGCCCCATAGGTTTTGGCAAAGTCCTTCACGGCCTTGGCGGCGTGGGGGCGGTCCTCGGCGTTACAGATCTCCTGCGGGGCTCGCTTCGCGCCGGGCTGCGCGGACTTCGGGAGCGCGTTCATGACATTCCTGGTCCTATGGAGCCAGCACCGGGTGGCGGGCTTCGGGGAAGACCTCGGCGAGCGCGTTCCACAGTCCCATCGCACCGTCACCGGCCACCAGGGCCGGGTCGCGCATGCCGCGCCTGCGGCAGTCGCGCAGCAGGTCGGCCCAGGATTCGGTGGACTCGCGCAGGCCCTCGGCGAGCGCGATCAGCTCCTTGCGCCCGTCGGCGCGCACGCCCATGAGGACCAGGACGCAGGAGTGGGCCTGGCCGAGCCTGACCTTGGGGTGGTTGACTCTTTCCTCGCTGACCTGCCCGTATTCGGCGCCGCAGAGGGCGTCTGCCTCCGCGGACATGAGCGCGTCGGCGAACGTCTTCACCATCGCGCGCAGCAGATCGGGACTCGCCGTGGCGAGGTTGTCCTCGGCGAGAGCATGCAGCGGCAGACTGTCCGGAGCGGTCATCGTGCTGATCTCCTTCGGGCTTCGACACCTCGAAGATCAGCCGGTGGCCGTTCGTCCATGCGGGCATCACCCCGACGCCGGAGCAAACCCCCGGATCAGGTCGAACCCGTACACCGTCTCCAAGGACGCAACCGACCTTTGTTCCTCACTCCCACCCACCCCCCTGGGTCCGAAGTCGTCCTGGATCTTCAGCCCTGCTCGGTCCTTGCGCCGGGCAGCAGATGAGGACTTGGAACACCGGCAACACACCGCGGTACACATGTGGTCCCGGATCCAGGGGGTCAGCCGGCGACGAGCCGCACCGGCAACGACTCGAACTTGCTCATCGTCTGGCTGGCCGCGCGCACTGCAGGCGCGGTCCGCTCGATGCGCCGGACCCTGCGGGCCAAAGCAGTCAGAAGTTCGATCGCTTCCATCCTGGCCAGGGGAGCACCGACACACAGATGGATTGATGTGCCGAGGGCCAGATGGGCTTTGGCGTCGACGCGGCTGATGTCCAGGCGGTCCGGATCCGTGAACCTGCGCGGGTCTCGATTGGCGGGGGGTATAAGCACGCACACGTCTGCGTCGGCGGGGACGACAACCCCGTCAAAGTCCACGTCGGCGGTCGTACGGCGGTAGACCGAGCGCAACGGCGAGTCCCAGCGCAGCACTTCTTCCACGGCGTTCGGAATCAGGCTGGGGTCGGCAAGCACAGCGTCCCACTCCTCGGGAAACTCGGCGAAGGCATTCACGGCGTTACCGATGAGACCGCTCGAAGAATCGACGCCGGCCAACCAGAGCGAGAAGAGCGTCGTCAGCCGCTCGGATTCCGCCAGGGCTCCGTTCATCCCGCCGTCCTCCATGAGACGACGCCCCATGCAGTGCTTCGGCAGTGCCGGAACGCCCTCATCCAACAGCCAGTTGAACGCCTGAGAAACCAGGTTCCCCTCACGGGGGTCGAGGTCGGGGCCGTGGAGTTGGCCCACCGCGTTGGCCCAGACCCGCATGCGGAGGGAATCGGGCGGCTCGATACCGGTGAGCAGTCGCGTGGACAGATCGGGCAGCGGCGAGGCGAAGAAGGAAACAGCGTCGATCTGCCCGGCCGCAGCAGCAGCCTCCACCAGTCCGACGGCGGTCGCACGGACCACGGGACGAAGCCGTTCCATCGCTTCACGGCCGAACTCCGTTTGCACAGAACGCCGCACGCGTGTGTGACGGGGCGGATCGCTGTCGACCAGAGGGTAGTTGTTTCCGTGCTCCGGCACCCGGGTGTAGCCCGCACCGAGCCCGGAGCGGAACTCCCGGTGATCGCGCAGCACACGACGCGCTGAGTCGTAGCGGCCTACTAGCCAGACCTCTCGTTCACGAGAGTAGACCACAGGCCCTGCCTCTCGTATTTGCCCGTAGGTACTCGCAGGCTCCCGCAGCACTTGGATCCCGTAAGGATCAATCCCCTCAAGGAGAGGGACAGCAGAACTCATGAATGTTCCACCCTTTCAAAAGCTACCTGTCTTTTGCGGCGCCCGGGTCCCACAGATCGGCGGCCCGTGAGGCCGTCACACTAAGCCGGTCCCATACCGGGGTGGGTACCGCCTGGATTCCCCGGAGAGGCCTGCGGCGCTCCGGTGGGGGAACCGGGAACGCATCCGGACGGAACGAGGCGAGGCTGAAGCCTCGTTCTCCTCAGCAAGACGGACAGGGCTGACCGCCTCGCACAACCGGTCCGCGACAGGCCGCCGTGCCGGCAGCCGATGGCAGGGCGACGGGTCCACGGGACGAGGTGGAACGCGGCGCGTTCCCTCTGCCGCCGTTCCGGACGCGGATCCACCGGTAACGCCCGGCTCCGTACGACATCAGTACGCCGGTCGTGGTCGGCAGCACGGTGAGCGCGTTGATCAGCCTCGCGCTTTCATCAGGTGGGGTGTCCGAGGCTTGATCAAATAAGCGAAGAGTGCTCCTGACCTGCAACGATGGGACTTGTCTAGGGTCCTGTCGGCTGCACGGAAAGAAGCTCTCTCCAGGTGACGAAGCGTATCGGGTCGTACCCGCGTGTCCGCATCGAGGGCGGCGGCCGGACGGTGGTACGGACGCTGACCACATCACCGCCGCCCAACTGGCCCTGGCCCAGCTGCCGAAGAAGTACCGGCGAGGGCGCCGGACCCTGATCCGCACCGACTCCGCGGGCGGCACCCACGACTTCGTCGCCTGGCTCGCCCGGCAGGGACGGTGGCTGTCCTACTCGGTCGACATGGTGATCACCGAGGCGATCCACCAGCACGTGCTGAAGGTCCCGGCATCGGCCTGGACGGCGGCCGTCGAGGCGGACGGCGAGATCCGCAACGGCGCCTGGGTCGCCGAACTCACCGGCGACGTCCTGGACGGCTGGCCGAAGGGCATGCGGCTGATCGTCAGGAAGGAACGTCCGCACCCCGGGGCTCACTTGAGGCTCACGGACGCGGACGGCATGCGGCTGACCTGATGCGCCACCAACACCTTGGGCCGGCCGATCGCCGAGCTGGAGCTCCGTCACCGGCTGCGGGCCCGGGCCGAGGACCGCATCCGCGCCGCCCGGGCCACCGGCCTGCGGAATCTCCCTCTGCACCGCACCGCCCAGAACCGTATCTGGCTGGAGATCGTGCAGATCGCACTGGACCTGCTGGCCTGGATGCCGATGCTCGCCCTGACCGGCAAGGCCAGGCTCTGGGAGCCCCGCCGCCTGCGGCTCCGCCTGTTCACCACGGCCGGACATCGTGACCACCGGCCGTCGGCGAATCCTCCGCCTGGCCCGGCACTGGCACTGGACCAGCCACACCACCACAGCTCGTGAGCGGCTCGCACTCCTGCCGAACCCCGGCCGACCGACGGATTCCCCGTCCCTACGACAGCAGCTCAACACCCGGAGCAGTGGAAACCGGCGCCGCCCCGAGGCGACACTCGGGTCTTCGGCCTCCACAGCCTCAGCCCACGACACAAAGACGGTCCACCGACTCCGTCGGCGGACCGTGACGAAACTTCGAGGTTACTGAGGTTGAACTCGTGGTGTCGTAGGTGCTGATGGCTCGTCGTCCGCGCGGTATCACCGGGGCATGCGGTATCCACAAGGAGGCGGGCTGACTGCCGAACGGCAGCAGTCCGCGAGGAGTTACGGCTCAAGGCGGCCGAGCGGTTCGCCCAGGGCGAGGCGACCTCGGTCATCGCCAAGGCCCCGCGCGTCAACGTCCGCTCGGTACAACGGTGGCGGCAGAAGTGGGAGGAGGGCGGACCGCGGGCCCTGCGGTCGCAGGGACCGGCATCGCTGCCGAGGCTGAGCCAGGAGCAGTTCGCGCGGCTGGAGGCGGAGCTGGCCAAGGGGCCGGCCGCGCACGGCTGGGAGGACCAGCGCCGGACACTGGCGCGGATCAAGACGGTGAACGGTCGGCGCTTCCACATGGCCTACACGATCCAGGGCGTGCGGAAACTGCTGGCGCGTAACGGCTGGTCCTGGCAGGTCCCGGCCCGACGGGCCATGGAGCGGGATGACGAGGCGGTGGCCGGGTGGGTCAAGGAGGTGTGGCCCTGCGCGGAAGACTCGCGGCGGGCCGTGGAGCCTGGCTCGTCTTCGAGGACGAAGCCGGATTCTCCATGACGCCGCCGCACGCGAAGACCTGGTCACAGCGCGGCCGGACCCCGGTGGTGCGGGTCCGCGGCCGCTCCCGCAGACGGATTTCCATCGCCGCGCTGACCTGCTGCAGACCCGGTCACCGCTCCAGGCTCACCCACCGGCCCCGCCATGACGACGGCCGTCGCGATGGGCGCAAGAGCTGCTCCTGGCGCGACTACCGGGACCTGTTGATTGCAGCACACCAGCAGCTCGGCGGCCCGTCGTGCTCGTCTGGGACAACCTCAACGTCCGCAAGGCCGCCGACCTGCAAAAGTTCGCCGAGGCCCGGGACTGGCTGACCATCTATTATCTGCCGCCCTACGCACCCGACCTCAACCCCGTAGAGGGAATCTGGTCCCTCCTGCGACGCGGCTGGCTTTCCAACGTCGCCTCCAGCACCCCAGAACACCTCGTCCAGCGCATCCGGCGCGGCCTACGGCACATCCAGTACCGCAGCGAACTCAAAGACGGCTGCTTCGCCGAGACCGGCCTGACTGTCAGACCCACCTGAGTCACCCGGCCACATCACGAGTTCAACCTCAGTAGCGCAGGGCGACCGCGAGTGCCTCGGCCAGGGTCGCGGGCGGGCGGCCGATCAGGCGGCGCAAGTCGCCTGAGTCGGTGTACATCTCGCCGCGGTTCATGCCGCGGTCAGCGTCAGCGAGGACCTCCGCCAGCTCGGCGGGTAGGCCCGCAGCGGCCAGTACCTGGGCGAAGTCGGTCACCGGGAGGTCAGAGTAGGTCACCTGCTTTCCGGCCGCAGCGGAGATCGCGGCGGCGAGCTCAGTCAGGGTGAAGGATTCGTCGCCGCCGAGCTCGTACACGGCGCCGGTGTGGCCTTCAGCGGTGAGGACGACCGCTGCGGCCTCGGCGTAGTCGGCGCGGGACGCGGCACTGATCCGCCCCTCGCCTGCGGCGCCGACGACGGCGCCGTTCTGCAGGATCTGCGGCAGTTGGCTGGTGTAGTTCTCCAGGTACCAGCCGTTGCGCAGCAGCACGCTGGGGATTCCGCGGTCCCGCAGATACTCCTCGGTCTCGCTGTGCGTGGCACCGATGACGGTGGTGGCCGTGTCCGCGTGCGTCGTGCTCGTGTACGCCACTAGCGACACGCCTGCGGACGCCGCAGCGTCGATCACGCGGCGGTGGTTGGCGACCCGCTCGCCCACGGGGGCCGAGGCCGAGATCAGCAGCAGCCTGTCCGCACCCGCGAATGCCTCGGCCAGGCCGTCGGACTCCGCGAAGTCGGCGCGGCGTACCGTGATGCCTCGGTCGGCCAGGTCCTTGATCCTGGCGATGTCCCGGCCGGTCGCGATGATGTCCGCGGCCAGGATCCCGCGCCGCAGCAGTGCCTCGATGGTGAGTCTGCCCAGGTGGCCGGTGGCTCCAGTGACGACGATCGGCATGATGGTCATTCCTTCCGTCCGCGCGTGCCTCGCACGCCTGCCGCGGTCCGTCCGCGGTGGGATGGACACAGAATGACCTGGACACTCTCCATTGGGGAGTAGCCACTTCTTGGTATGGTACTTACCGGACCGATAGCATTGAGGTGAGCCGTATGACTGCTGTCGAGAACGTGGCCGGGCCCATACCGTCGTTCGATCCGTACGAGCGCGGCTGCCCGTCGCGGGACCTGCTCGACCAGATCGGCAGCAAGTGGGCGGTCCTCGTGTTGGGCGAACTCGGCCGGAACGGGGCCTCCCGGTTCGGCCGGCTCCGGCAGGCGCTGGCGGGCGTGAGCGAGAAGATGCTCACCCAGACGCTGCGCACCCTCGAACGCGACGGGCTGGTCAGCCGGACCGTCTACCCAGAGGTGCCGCCCCACGTGGAGTATGAGCTGACTGCGCTCGGCCAGACGCTGCGGGAACCGCTGAAGGCACTCACGGAATGGTCCGTGCTGCACATCGAAGAAGTCATCACCGCCCGCGAAGAGTACGACGACCGCACTGAGCGCACCCGGTAATCGGCAGCGGCCGGCGGTCTGGTCATAGACGGCTGCCTCGCCGAAGCCGGCCCGACAATAAGACTCACCTGAGCAACCCGGCGACATCACGAGTTCAACCTCAGTAGATGCAACCGCTGATGTTCCTCAAACCGAGGGCAGGGCGGGGACTTGGTGGGCATCCTTGGCGCATGTCGCTTCCAGTCGTTGCCCTCGTTGTTGCATCGATCAGTGCCCTCTCTCTGGGGGTCAACGTGACGGTCTTCGCTCGCGAGCTATCGTCGCGGCCGGATGTCTTGATTGAAGCCGGAGAGTAGCCATGGCTGCCGACTGGTGGGCCCGCGGAATCGCGATCGGAAGCGCTGCCGCTGCCTCCCTGAACATGGTCATCTCGTATCGCACGTTCAAGCGAGGACGGCCCAAGATCAAGGTGAGGCTGTATCGCAACGGGGTTCGGGCACGGAAACCCGGCACGGAAGAATGGCATCACATCTTCATCCTTCGCCTCGTCAACCATGGCGCGACCCCTGTAACTGTGGAGCGGGTGGAACTGTGTCGTTACGCGTGGACATACAGCAAACGGCGATTCGAGACGGTGGGCGGGCAAAGATTCGACCCCCGTGGCAGATGGGGAAATGTGCCACCGATTATCCCTGCGCTTGACGGAATTACCCACAACGAAAGAGTGGCCGGGACATATCTTGATCGAGGGGACCATCTCCGGTTCCGGCTTCTATTATCCAATGGACACACGGTGACAAGCCCCGTCATCAGGAAAAATGCAAAGAAACTGGCACTCTGGCCATCCCGGGCAGATACCCCGGAAGAGGGCTCTGGGGATAGCTGACGGGTGTCCCCGCGATGGCGCCGACTCGGGATAGCGCTGAAAAACGGCAGGTCAGAGGGTGCTCTAGCGACGTGCACGAGGAGCCGGGGACGGCTGTCGTCGCGCCGCCCCAGGGAGCCGTGTACATCGTCTTCCAGGAGGCCGCCGGATATCGGCCGCCCACCTGGCCGCCGGTCGACGGTGAGCAGCGCACGATGATGCACCTCGACTTCCAGGTGGCCGATCTGGACGGGGCGGTGGCCGAAGCCGTCGCCCGGGGAGCGGTACTCGCGCCGGACCAGCCGCAGGACAACGTACGCGTGCTCTTCGATCCCGCCGGTCACCCCTTCTGCCTGTGCCACGACGACGGGTAGGAACAGGACCCGCGAAATTCGTACGCACCGGCTGAGCGGGGTCCCGTAGATTCCCGGCGGAGGCCCGCCCGAGGCGCTCCGAAGGGGGGGCATCGATGACTGTGGAGTCGATACCGGTGAAGTCGGCGCCGAAGTCGCTGGTGTGGGACGGCGACGAACTGGTCTCCGCGACCGGGGGCGGTCGGCGCTGGGGCCGAGACGGGGTGGAGCGGCGGGCGCCCTTCGCGTGGAGCTTTCCGTTCGACGCCGGGACCGCCTCGGCCTCGGGGCGCTACTCCGCGGTGTACCAGGAGCGCGGCACCAAGGGCGCGTTGCTCGAAGGCGAACGGGTCGTACGGGAGCTGAACCGCAGCTACTACCGGGCGCCGAACTACGACTACCCGCTCGCCCTCGGCAGGTTGGGCGACGGACGCGAGGTCGTCGTGCACTGCCCGGACGAGTACAACGTGCTCCAGATCGAGGACGCGGCGAGCGGGGAGCGGCTGACCGCCGGTGGGCGGGAGCCGGAGGACGTCTTCCACTCCAGGCTCGCCCTGAGCCCGGACGGCCGCTACCTGCTCTCGGTCGGCTGGGTCTGGCAGCCCTTCGGGATGGCCCTGGTCTACGACACCGCGCTCGCGCTCTCCGACCCCGGCACCCTGGACGGCGAGGGCGTACTGCCGATTGCGGCGGTGATGAACGCCGAGGTGACGGCCGGCTGCTGGCTCGACGCCGACCGGCTGGTCCTGGCGACGGGGGCCGAGGAGTGGGACGAGGAGGAGACCGCCGGGCTGCCCCCGCGCCACCTCGGCGTGTGGTCGATCGCCGAGGGCCGCTGGCTCCACCGCAGTCCCGTCGCCGATACCGACCCGGGTGTCCTGCTCCTGCCCCGTGGTGACCAGGTGATCTCGTTCCTGGGCCACCCGCGGCTGCTCGACCCGGCCACCGGGCGCATCGTCGCGGAGTGGCCCGAGGTCGCCGTGCCCGTCAAACCAACCTGCTTCGGCTACCGGCGTGTTCCCACCCCCGTCGCCGCCCTCCACCCCGACGGCACCCGGCTGGCCGTCGCGACGGCGGAGAGCATCGCTCTCATCACGCTGCCGTGAACCGCCCGACCGGGACGGACGCGCCCCGCACCGTCACCCGGCTCAGGCCTGTGCCCGCTCGTGGTACGACCGTCGCGTGTGCTCGGTGTGTTCGCGCATCAGCGTGGTCGCCAGTTGCTCGTCTCGCGCCGTGATCGCCGCGATCAGTTCACGGTGTTCGATCCAGGACTGGTGGCCGCGCTGGCGGGCGACGGGGGTGTAGTACCAGCGGACCCGCCGGTCGACCTGGGCGGCGAGTTCGGCGAGGACCGTGTTGCCGGCCAGGTCCATGATCTTGGCGTGGAACGCGGCGTTCAGGGCGACGGCTCCGTCCACGTCGTCCGCGGCGACCGCCTTCTCGCCCTCGGTGCAGAGGGATTCGAGGGCGGCCACGCCCGCACTGCCCGCGTTGGCTGCCGCCAGCCGCGCCGCCTCCGCCTCCAACAGGGTGCGGACCGTGAGGAGTTGGTCGGCCTCCGCCTCCGTCGGCTCGTGGACGAACGCGCCCTGTGCGGGGCGCAGGTCCACCCAGCCCTCGGTGTTCAGCCGCTGAAGCGCCTCACGCACCGGCTGCCGGGAGACGCCGAGGTGGCCGGCGAGTTCGCTCTCGACGAGGTGCTGGCCGGGCTGCAGGGCACGGGTGGTGATGAGTTCCAGCAGCGCCTCGTACACGCGGTCGCGGAGCGGTCCGGGGCGTTCGAGCTTGGGCACCGCGCCCTGCGGCAGTCCGGCTGACAACATCGGGTCCCCCTTCGGCAGACACCCGCTACGACGGACACTCAGTATCGATTGTCTTTCGTCTACAGTCTACGGCGCACAGCTGCCGACAGAAGCGGGAGTCCACCACGTCACACCGCGGAGCGCCCTCTCACGGACACCGCACGACCTGCCCCGCGTAGGACAGGTTGCCGCCGAAGCCGAACAGCAGGACCGCATCGCCGCTCGACACCCGTCCCTGTTCGACCAGCTTGGAGAGGGCGAGCGGAATGCTCGCCGCCGACGTGTTGCCGGATTCGGTGACGTCCCGCGCGACGACCGCGTTGACCGCACCGATCTTCGCCGCGAGCGGCTCGATGATCCGCAGGTTGGCCTGGTGCAGGACGACGGCCGCCAGGTCGGCGGGGGCGATCCCGGCCTTCTCGCAGGCGCGCCGGGCGATGGGCGGCAGCTGGGTGGTGGCCCAGCGGTAGACGCTCTGCCCCTCCTGCGCGAACCGGGGCGGGGTGCCCTCGATCCGTACGGCGTGGCTCATCTCGGGGACGGAACCCCACAGGACCGGTCCGATCCCGGGCTCCTCGCCCGGCCCGCACGCCTCGACGACGGCCGCGCCCGCCCCGTCGCCGACCAGGACGCACGTCGTACGGTCGGTCCAGTCCGTCACCTCGGACATCTTGTCGGCGCCGATGACGAGCGCCCGGGTGGCGGCACCGGCCCGGACGGTGTGGTCGGCGGTGGCGAGCGCGTGGGTGAAACCGGCGCACACGACGTTGACGTCCATCGCGGCGGGCTGCGGGATGCCGAGCCGGGCGGCGACGCGCGCGGCCATGTTCGGGGAGCGGTCGATCGCGGTGGAGGTGGCGACCAGGACCAGGTCGATGTCCGCGGGGGTGAGGCCCGCCGCGGCGAGGGCCTTGGCGGCGGCGTGCGCGGCCAGCTCGTCGACGGGTTCGTCGGGGCCGGCGATGTGCCGGGTGTTGATGCCCACCCGGCTGCGGATCCACTCGTCACTGGTTTCGACCATGCCCGCCAGGTCCTCGTTGGTGAGTACCCTGGCGGGCTGGTAGTGGCCGACGGCGGCGATGCGCGAGCCGTTCATGGGTGGTGGAGCCCCCTCGTTGCCTCGGTATGGGTCCACCAGTCTGTTCAGTGACTCACCGGTACGACGGCACGTGAGGCCACAGGAAACGGGCGCCCGAGTTGTCGGCTTCTTGCAGACCCTCGGACGCCCGAGCATTCCCCGGACTCACCCGTTGGACACCGGACTCACCCGTTGAACAGCTGTGTCGCTTTCTGCACGAGTTCGTACACCCCGTAGGCGAACGGCGCGCCCACCCAGACCCAGGCGACGGCGATCAGCCAGCGGCGGTCCGGCTCAGGCCGGCTGCTCTCGTTCGACATCGACGGCCTCCCTCGGGGCGGGGATGTGGTGGCGGGCATGGACGGGGCGGACCAGCTCGTTGGCGACGAAACCGACGACGAGCAGGCCGATCATGATGCCGAAGGACAGGGTGTACAGGTCGGAGCCGTGCTTGCCGGCGTCCTTCTGGTGGTCGGCGATCCAGTTGACGATCAGCGGGCCGAGCACACCCGCGAGGGACCAGGCGGTGAGCAGCCGGCCGTGGATGGCGCCGACCTGGTAGGTGCCGAAGAGGTCCTTCAGGTAGGCGGGCACGGTCGCGAAACCGCCGCCGTAGAAGGAGAGGATCACCAGGGCGCAGAGCACGAACAGGGGTTTCGACGAATCCCCGAACAGGGCGATGAGCAGGTACATCACGGCGCCCACACCCAGATAGACGCGATAGATGTTCTTGCGGCCGATCAGGTCGGAGGTGGACGACCAGCCGATCCGGCCCGCCATGTTGGCGGCGGACAGCAGGGCGACGAACCCGGCCGCCGCGGACGCCGACACCGGGGTGGAGCTGTCGGCGAAGAAGTCCGCGATCATCGGCGCGGCCTTCTCCAGGATGCCGATGCCGGCGGTCACGTTCATGCAGAGCACGACCCACAGGCACCAGAACTGCGGGGTGCGGATCGCGCTGTTCGCGGAGACCTGCACGCCCTCGAAGGCGCTCGGCGCGTCCGCGACCGGCTTCTCGGTGCGCGGGACGCGGATGAGGAGCACGCCGAGGGTCATGAAGACGGCGTACGAGAGCCCGTGCACCAGGAAGGCGAGGGCGATGCCATCGTTGTCACTGCCGAAGGACGAGAGCATCTGCGCGGACCACGGCGAGGCGATCAGCGCGCCGCCCCCGAAGCCCATGATGGCGATGCCGGTGGCCATGCCGGGCCGGTCCGGGAACCACTTGATCAGCGTGGAGACCGGGGAGATGTAGCCGATGCCGAGGCCGATGCCGCCGACGAAGCCGTAGCCGAGCACGATCAGCCAGTACTGCTTGGTCTCGGCGCCGAGCGCGGAGATCAGGAAACCGGAGGAGAAACAGATCAGGGCCACCGTCATGGCCCAGCGCGGTCCGTTGCGCTCGACGAGGGTGCCGCCGAACGCGGCCGACAGGCCGAGCATCACGATCGCGAGCTGGAAGGGCAGCGCGCTCTCGGTACCGCTCAGGTTCAGCGCGGATTCGAGCGGCGGCTTGAACACGCTCCAGGCGTAGGCCTGGCCGATGGAGAGATGGACGGAGAGGGCGGCGGGCGGGACGAGCCAGCGGCTCCAACCCGGCGGTGCTACAGGGGGGCTGCTCATGAATCCCGAACGGTAGGGCCCCGCAAGGTGGTTGAGAACCCGACCGTTCGATCGTATGCGATGAGCGGTATCCAGAATGCGCCGAACGGTCGCCGTCCGAACCCTTGTCGGCTACGACTCCATACTGTAGACAATATTTCGTCGACACGATTCGGTCGGCCCTCTCCCCCCGACCACCTCCGCGGTACCCCTCAAGCCGAACGGAGCGTTCCGTGAAAGTCGCAGTCCTCGGCGCCGGTGCGATCGGCGCCTACGTCGGTGCCGCGCTCCACCGTGCGGGCGCCGACGTGCATCTCATCGCCCGTGGACCGCATCTGGCGGCCATGAGGCAGTACGGAGTACGGGTGCTCAGCCCGCGCGGCGACTTCACCGCGCACGCCCACGCCACCGACGACCCGGCCGAGGTCGGCCCGGTCGACTACGTCTTCCTGGGCCTGAAGGCCAACTCGTACGCGGCGTGCGGGCCGCTGATCGAGCCGCTGCTGCACGAGCGGACGGCGGTGGTCGCCGCCCAGAACGGCATCCCCTGGTGGTACTTCCACCGGCACGGCGGCCCCTACGACGGCCACCGCGTCGAGAGCGTCGACCCGGACGGCACCGTCAGCGCCGTCCTCGCCCCCGAACGCGCCCTCGGCTGCGTGGTGTACGCGGCCACCGAGCTCGAAGCCCCGGGCGTGGTCCGGCACTTGGAGGGCACCAGGTTCTCGGTCGGCGAGCCCGACCGCGGCATGTCCACCCGCTGTCTGCGGTTCAGCGAGGCCATGCAGTCCGGCGGACTCAAGTGCCCCGTGGAGCCCGACCTGCGCAACGACATCTGGCTCAAGCTGCTCGGCAACATCTCCTTCAACCCGATCAGCGCGCTGGCCCGGGCCACCATGCGGCAGATGTGCCTGCACGGCGGCACCCGGCGGGTCATCGAGATCATGATGCGCGAGACGCTCGACGTCGCCGAGGCGCTCGGCTGCGAGGTCGGGGTCTCCATCGAACGTCGGCTGGCGGGCGCCGAGAAGGTCGGCGACCACCGCACCTCCACGCTCCAGGACCTGGAGCGCGGCAAGCCGCTGGAACTCGACGTGCTGCTCGCGGCCGTCGTCGAGCTGGCGGAGATCACCGGCGTGGAGGTGCCCACCCTGCGCACCGTGCACGCCATCTCGGACCTGCTCGCACTGAGGAGCGCCGCATGAGCCGCACGAGCCGCATGAGCCGCACGGAGAAACGGCAGCCGAAGACCTACACCCGGCTCACCCACCCCCTGATCCGCGACTCCCGCGACGAGCCGTTCCGGCAGGCGGGCTGGGAGGAGGCCCTGGACCGCGCGGCCCGCGGCCTGGAGCGCAACCGCGACGCGTTCGGGATGTTCTCCTGCGCCCGCGCCACCAACGAGATGAACTACGTGGCCCAGAAGTTCGCCCGGGTGGTGATGGGCACCAACAACGTCGACTCCTGCAACCGGACGTGTCACGCCCCGAGCGTGGCCGGCCTGAGCGCCGCCTTCGGCTCCGGCGGCGGCACCTCCTCGTACGAGGAGATCGAGCACACCGACGTCATCGTGATGTGGGGCTCCAACGCCCGCTTCGCGCACCCGATCTTCTTCCAGCACGTGCTGAGGGGGATCCGGAACGGCGCCCGGATGTACGCCGTCGACCCGCGCCGCACCTCCACCGCCGAGTGGGCGGAGAGCTGGCTCGGGCTGAACGTCGGCACCGACATCCCGATGGCGCACGCGATCGGCCGCGAGATCATCCACGCGGGGCTGGTCAACGAGGCGTTCGTCGAGCGGGCGACCACCGGCTTCGAGGAGTACAAGGCGCTCGTCGAGCCGTGGACACTGTCCCTCGCGGAGAAGGTGACGGGCGTACCGGCCCGTGCGATACGGGAGTTGGCGCACGCCTACGCCCGCGCCGAGCGCGCCCAGCTGTGCTGGACCCTCGGCATCACCGAGCACCACAACGGCACCGACAACGTCCGCGCCCTGATCAACCTCTCCCTCCTGACCGGTCAGGTCGGCCGCTGGGGTGCCGGGTTGCAGCCGCTGCGCGGCCAGAACAACGTGCAGGGCGGCGGCGACATGGGCGCGATCCCCAACCGCCTGCCCGGCTTCCAGGACATCCTCGACCCGGAGACGCGGCTGAAGTTCGAGTCGGCCTGGGACACGGTCATCGAGCCGCACTACGGGCTGAACCTCACCGAGATGTTCGAGGCGATGGAGGAGGGCACGCTGAGGGCCGTCTACTGCATCGGCGAGAACCCGGCCCAGTCGGAGGCCGACAGCGAGCAGGCGGTACGACGGCTCCGGGCCCTCGACTTCCTGGTCGTCCAGGACATCTTCCTCACGAAGACGGCGGAGCTGGCGGACGTGGTGCTGCCCGCGACGGCCGGCTGGGCGGAGACCGAGGGCACGACCACCAACAGTGAGCGCCGGGTCCAGCGGGTGCGCCGGGCGGTGACCCCGCCCGGCGAGGCCCGCGAGGACATCGACATCATCTGCGAACTGGCGGCCCGGCTCGGCCACGACTGGAAGTACCAGGACGCGGAGGCCGTCTGGAACGAGCTCCGCTCGGTCTCCCCGGACCACTACGGGATGACGTACGACCGGCTCGCCGAGCACCAGGGCATCCAGTGGCCGTGCCCGAGCACCGAGCGCCTCGAACCGACGTACCTGCACGGCCGGTTGTGGGAGACGGACCCGGACCGGCGCGGGATGCCGGCGCCCTTCGGGCTGGTCCGGCACGATCCTCCGGTCGACCTCACCGACGAGGAGTACCCGATCCGGCTCACCACGGGACGACGGCTCGACTCCTACAACACCGGGGTCCAGAGCGGTGGTTACGCCTCCCCGCTGCGGCGCGGCGAGTACATCGAGCTGTGCCCGGAGGACGCCGAGCGGTACGGGGTGGTCGTCGGCGAGGAGGTCCGGGTGTCCTCGCGGCGGGGCGCGGTGGTGGCCCCGGTCTGGGTCGACACGGCACTGCGTCCGGGTCTCGCCTTCATGACCATGCACTTTCCCGACGAGGTGGACACCAACCAGCTGACGATCGAGGCGAACTGCCCGATCGCGGGGACGGCGGAGTTCAAGGCGTCGGCGATCCGTATCGAGAAGCTCCCGGTCGCGACCATCGTGAGGTGACCAAGTGGACCTGCACTTCGGCGACAGCAAACCGACGGACGACGAACGGGCCGCCGTCGACGCCCTGTTGGGCCCTCCGGAGTCCTCCTGGGAGGGCGCCGACCGTTCCGACGCGGACCTGCGGTGGGCGCGCGGCGGCCGGGAGGCGCGGGACCGACGTGACCTGCTGCTGCCGGGGCTGCACGCGATCAACGACCGGATCGGCTGGATCAGCGAGGGCGCCCTCGGCTACCTGTGCCGCCGCCTGACCGTCCCCCCGGCCGAGGCGTACGGGGTCGCCACCTTCTACGCGATGTTCTCCGTCAGGCCCCGTCCGGCGACCGTCCTGCACGTCTGCACGGACCTGGCGTGCACCGCGGCCGGCGCGTCCGCGCTGTGCGCCGGGGTCGAGGAGGGCCTCGGCCCCGGGGTGCAGGTCGAGCGCAGCCCCTGTCTGGGCCTGTGCGAGCGGGCACCGGCGGCCCTGGCGATCAGGGCCGGGGATCCGGTGCGCACGGCGGTGGCGGCCCCGGCGACGGCCGCCACGGCCGTCCTCGCGGCCACCGCGCCCGACTCGGCGCCGGAGGAGCCGCCGGCCGTGGCGGCCGTACCCCAGGCGGGACAGGAAGGTCTGACCCTGTTGCGGCGGGTGGGCGTGGTCGACCCGGCCTCGCTCGACGGCTACCGGGCGAACGGCGGCTACACCGCCCTGCGGCACGCGTTCGCCCTCGGCCCCGCCGGGGTCATCCGCGAGGTCACCGACTCGGGCCTGGTCGGGCGCGGCGGCGCCGCCTTCCCCACCGGCCGCAAGTGGCAGGCCGCGGCGTCCCAGCCCGACCGTCCGCACTACCTGGTCTGCAACGCCGACGAATCGGAGCCGGGCACCTTCAAGGACCGCGTGATCATGGAGGGCGATCCGTACTCCCTGGTGGAGGCGATGACGGTCGCGGCGTACGCGATCGGTGCGCACCGGGGCTTCGTCTACCTCCGCGGCGAGTACCCGCGGGCGACCCGGCGCCTCCAGCACGCGGTCGACCAGGCCCGCGCCCGGGGCTTCCTCGGCGACGACGTCCTCGGGCAGGGCTTCGCCTTCGACATCGAGATCCGGCGCGGTGCCGGGGCGTACATCTGCGGTGAGGAGACGGCCCTGTTCAACTCCATCGAGGGGTACCGAGGCGAGCCGCGTTCGAAGCCGCCGTTCCCGGTGGAGAAGGGGCTGTTCGGGAAGCCGACGGTCGAGAACAACGTGGAGACGCTGGTCAACGTCCTGCCGATCCTGACCATGGGCGCCCCGGCGTACGCGGCGATCGGCACGGCGAAGTCGACCGGCCCGAAGCTCTTCTGCGTGTCGGGGAGCGTGGCCCGCCCCGGCATCTACGAACTCCCCTTCGGCGCCACGCTCGGCGAACTCCTCCGACTGGCCGGAGTGCGCGAGAACCTGCGGGCGGTCCTGCTCGGCGGCGCCGCGGGCGGCTTCGTACGGCCGGACGAGCTCGGCATCCCGCTCACCTTCGAGGGCACCCGGGAGGCCGGCACCACGCTCGGGTCGGGTGTGGTCATGGCCTTCGACGACACCGTGCCGCTGCCGCACCTCCTGCTCCGGATAGCGCAGTTCTTCCGGGACGAGTCCTGCGGGCAGTGCGTGCCCTGCCGGGTCGGCACGGTCCGGCAGGAGGAGGCGCTGCACCGGATCGTCGGGCGCACCGGCGCCGACGCGGCCGGGGACGTCGCGCTGCTGCGCGAGGTCGGCCGGGCGATGCGGGACGCCTCGATCTGCGGTCTCGGGCAGACCGCGTGGAACGCCGTGGAATCCGCCATCGACCGTCTGGGGGCGTACGAATGACCGTGACACCGCTGGGGATCCCGCGCCGGCTGCTGGAGTTCACGATCGACGGCGAGGAGGCGCGGGTCCCGGAGGGCTCGACGATCCTGGACGCCTGCCGGGCGGCCGGGAAGGACGTGCCGACCCTGTGCGAGGGCGACACCCTGCGCCCGAAGAACGCCTGCCGGGTGTGCGTGGTGGAGGTGGAGGGAGCACGGACCCTGGTGCCCGCCTGCTCCCGGAAGGCCGAGCCGGGGATGGTCGTGCAGACCGGCAGCGAACGCGTCCGGCACAGCCGCAGGATCGTCCTGGAGCTACTGGCCTCCTCGGTCGATCTGTCGACGACTCCGCGCGCCGCCGAGTGGCTCAAGGAGTACGAGGCGAAACCGGACCGCTTCGGCCCCGACGCGGCGCGCCTGAACGAGGAGCCCCGGGTCGACAACGATCTGTACGTGCGCGACTACGACAAGTGCATCCTCTGCTACAAGTGTGTGGACGCCTGCGGCGACCAGTGGCAGAACAGTTTCGCAATCTCTGTTTCCGGGCGCGGCTTCGACGCCCGGATCGCCGTCGAGCACGACGCCCCGCTGACCGACTCGGCCTGTGTCTACTGCGGGAACTGTGTGGAGGTATGTCCCACCGGGGCGCTGTCGTTCAAGTCGGAGTTCGACATGCGGGCGGCGGGTACCTGGGACGAGTCACGGCAGACGGAGACGACCACCGTGTGCGCGTACTGCGGTGTGGGCTGCAACCTCACGCTCCACGTGCAGGACAATGAGATAGTCAAGGTCACCTCGCCGCACGACAACCCGGTGACCCACGGCAATCTCTGCATCAAGGGCCGTTTCGGCTACCAGCACGTACAGAACCGGGGCTGATCAGACCATGGGACGAGTCACGGAACGACGCAAGGTCATCCGCATCCGCGACGGAGCGGTCTCCGCCCGGCCGGACACACTCGTCGCCGAGGAACCGCTGGAGATCAGACTCAACGGGAAACCCCTCGCGATCACCATGCGCACGCCCGGCGACGACTTCGCGCTGGCGGCCGGGTTCCTGGTGAGCGAGGGGGTGCTGGCGGCCGCCGGCGACCTGCAGAACATCGTGTACTGCGCGGGCGCGACGGTCGACGGCTCCAACACCTACAACGTCGTCGACGTACGGACCACGCCGGGCGTCACGCTCCCCGACTTCACCCTGGAGCGGAACGTCTACACCTCCTCGTCCTGCGGGCTGTGCGGCAAGGCGAGCCTCGACGCGGTGCGTACGACGGCCCGCTGGCCGATAGCCGACACTCCCCCGGTCCGGGTGGAGCCCGAGCTGCTCGCGAGCCTCCCCGACCGGCTCCGCGCGTCGCAGCGGGTGTTCGACCGGACCGGGGGGCTGCACGCGGCGGCCCTGTTCACGGAGGACGGCGAGCTGCTGGACATCCGCGAGGACGTGGGCCGGCACAACGCGGTGGACAAGCTGGTCGGCCGGGCCCTGCAGAACGGCGACCTGCCGCTGTCCCGGACGATCCTGCTGGTCTCCGGGCGGGCCTCCTTCGAGCTGGCGCAGAAGGCCGTGATGGCGGGCATCCCGATGCTCGCGGCGGTCTCCGCGCCGTCCTCGCTGGCGGTGGACCTGGCGGCGGAGACCGGGCTGACCCTGGTCGGTTTCCTGCGGGGCAGCAACATGAACGTGTACGCGGGCGAGGACCGCATCGCCCTGCGGGCCGCGGCCGCCCAGGGCTGACCGGTTCCCCGCGGCACGGCGGCGGGGCCCCGACCGGCGGGGAGCGCCCCCTGCGCCGCAGGGGCCCCGCCTCGGTCCGGTGTCCCCCCGCGCCGCAGGACCCGCCTCAGCCGGAGTCGGGCTCCGCCCCCGCGACGCGCGCCGCGGCCTCGGCGAAGGCGGCGACCAGCGGGGAGCGGCGGCCTGCCGCCCAGGCCAGCAGCACCCGGTCGGGTTCGGCGTCGACGACCGGGACGTAGACGATGTCCGGGCGGGAGTACTGCTCGGCGGCCGAGCGCGGCACCATCGTGATCGCGGTCCCGGCGGCCACGCACTCGAACTTCTCCTCGATGGTGCGCAGCGGCAGGTCGCCGGGCCGGGGGTCGTTGTAGCGGAGCCACTGCTCGCCGTCGAGGTCCGAGAGGGAGATCTCCGGCTTCCCGGCGAGCCGGTGCCGGTCCGGGAGCATGGCCACGCGGGGCTCGCTGTACAGGGGGCGCAGTTCGAGACCCGCCTCCCGGACCGGCAGCCGTACGTAGGCGATGTCGACCGTGCCGTCGAGGATCAGATCCTCCTGGTCGTCCCATTCCACCCGGCGGGCGTTGGCCTCGACGTCCGGGTGCACCGCGGCGAAGGCGCGCAGGGCCCGAGTGACGACGACGCCGGCCCGGAAGCCGACGACGAGCCGCCGCCGGCCGCGGGCGGCCTGCACGACCCGGCGCCGCGCGCCGTCGGCGGCGGCCAGCAACTGACGGGCTTCTTCGAGGAGTTGCCGTCCGGCGTCGGTCAGGGTCACGCCGTGGCTGTCCCGTACGAACAGCTCGGCCCCCAAGTCCTTCTCCAGGGCGCGGATCTGACGGCTCAGCACGGGCTGGGCGATGTGCAGCCGCTCCGCCGCCCGGCCGAAGTGGAGGAGTTCGGCGACCGCCGCGAAGTAGCGGACCTTGCGCAGATCCAGGTCCATGACCGCGGCTCCTTCCCGGGTGGCGATGTCTTCAGGGTATCGCCACCGCCGAAAGAGGTCTTGGACGGCCGATGGAGCGGGACCGCAGGCTGGAGACGTCCGAACGGGACGGAACACCGGCTTGGAAGGGGATCAGCCATGGGTCTGCAGGGACAGCGTGTCGTCGTCATCGGGGGTACCTCGGGCATCGGGCTCGCGGTCGCCGAGGGCGCGGCACGGGAGGGCGCGCGGGTGGTGGTCGCCTCGCGGCGGCAGGAGAGTGTCGACGCGGCGCTGAAGGTGCTGCCGGAGGACGCCGAGGGGCAGGTCCTCGACGCCTCGGACGAGGCCGCGGTGCGCGCCTTCTTCACGCGGATCGGGGCGTACGACCACCTGGTGTACACGGCCGGTGACTCGATCCTGCTGGAGACGCTGGCCGACACGGACCTCGCGGCGGCCCGGAGCTTCCTGGACACCCGGCTGTGGGGTGCGTACGCGGCGGTGAAGTACGGCGCCGGGTCGCTCCGCGCGGGCGGGTCGGTGGTGCTGACCACGGGCACGGCGGGGCGGCGGCCGATGCCCGGTTCGAGTGTCGCGTCGGCGCTGTGCGGGGCGATGGAGTCGCTGACCCGGGCGCTGGCGGTGGAGCTGGCGCCGGTGCGGGTCAACGTGGTCTCGCCGGGTGTGGTGCGGACCGAGCTGTGGCGGGGGCTGCCGGAGCCGGTCCGCGAGGAGCTCTTCCGGTCGTCCGCCGAGTCGCTGCCGGTGGGGCGGATGGGCGAGCCGGCGGATGTGGCGGAGGCCTACCTGTACCTGATGCGTGGGGGGTACAGCACCGGGTCGGTGGTGGTCGTGGACGGGGGCGGGACGCTGGTCTGAGCGGTCAGGCGGGGCCGAGGCGGACGTCGGCGGCGGTGACGACCGTGCCGAGGCGCGGGAAGTCGAGCCGGACGGACGCCTCGTGCTCGGCGCCGGTGAGCGCGGCCATGGCGTCCTCGACGAAGACCAGGTCGTAGCCGAGGTCGGCGGCGGCGCGGGCGGTGGACTCGACGCCGAGGTTGGTGGCGATGCCGCCGAACACCAGCCGGGTGACGCCGAGCCGGCGCAGCCGGGCGTCGAGTTCCGTGCCCTGGAAGCCGCCGATCGTCCGCTTGACGATCTCCAGGTCCCCTTCCTTCCCGAGTCCGGCGACGAGTCCGCTGCCCGGCGGCTGCTCGGCGAGGGAGGGCCGCTCGACGCGGATCAGCACCACGGGCGCGCCGGCGGCGCGAAAGGCGCGGGCCAGCTCCTCGGCGGTGTGCAGGACTTCGGTGCCTTTGCGGGGCTCCAGGGGCAGCGCGACGATGCGGTCCATCAGGTCGACGAGGACAAGGGCGGTGCGCGCCGGATCGAGCGCCAGGGGTGCGGTCATGACGGAACGTTAGCCGTCATGAGCCGTCCGTACCGGAAATCCGGATCAACAGGCCCGTGAACTGGTCGCGTTCGGCAGCCGACAGCGGGGCGAGCAGCGTGTCGTTGGCCTCGCGCGCCGCCTGTTCGCAGCGGCCGAGGATGCGGTCGCCCTCGGCCGTGAGGGAGACCGCGTTCTTGCGGCGGTCGGCGGGATCGGGTGCGCGGACGACGAGTCCGGCGGCCTGGAGGTCGTTGAGGACGCCGACGAGGTCCTTGGGGTCGAGGGACACGGACCGGCCGAGATCGGCCTGGGCGACCGGGGCGAGGTCGCGGACGGCGGAGAGTACCACGTGGTGCCACATCCGCATGCCGTGTTCCGCGAGCGCCTCGGCGACGAGGGCCCGGCCACGGGCGGCGGCCCGCCCGAGCAGCCAGCTGGGCAGGGCGCGGATTGCGGGGAGGGGGGCTTCTGCCATGAGGTCAGCGTAACCAAGGATCCATTGGCTTTCCCAACGAAAAATCGTTGGACTCACCCATGAGCTTGTTTACCATTGGTGCTCCCAACGAATCTCATGCTCCGTGGAGGTGCGATGCGTCGCGTCCGGTACGAGTCCACCGGCGGCCCCCTGTTCCTGGAGGAGACCCCGGTCCCCGAGGCCGGGCCCGGTGAGCTGCTCGTCCGCTGCGAGGCGGTCGGGGTCACGCTGGCCGTGGTCCGCAAGGTCACCGAGGCGGCGAAGCCGATCGCGCTGGGCGGCGAGATCGCCGGTGCGGTGGTGGCCGTCGGCGCGGGAGTCACCCGCTTCCATGCCGGCGACCGGGTCGCGGGCCTGTGCTTCGGCCACGGCTACGCCGACTTCGCCGTCCTGCACGAGGCGATGGCCTCCCCCGTCCCCGGGACCGCGTCCGCCGTCGAGGCGGTCGCCCTGGTCCGCGGCGGCCTGGTCGCCCTCGGCGCCCTGGCCGCGGCCCGCCCCGAACCGGGCGAGACGGCCCTCGTCACCGCCGCCGCGAGCGGGGTCGGCCACCTCGCCGTCCAACTGGCCCGCGCCCGGGGAGCGGGCCGCGTCGTGGCCGCCGTCTCCGACCGGGCGAAGGCTCCCTTCGTCCGCTCCCTGGGTGCCGACGCGGTGGTCACGTACGCCGACGAGGACTGGGGCACTCCGGCCGACTACGCCCTGGACGCGGTCGGCGGCGACCTGCTCACCCCGGCCCTCGCCGCCCTGGCCCCCGGCGGCAGGCTGGTGGCGTACAGCTCGGGCGGCGGCACGGTCCAGGCCTACGACCTGCTGGTCGGCGCCAAGTCGGTGACCGGCTTCCAGATGGCCCGGATCGCCCGCGAGCGGCCGGCGCTGTACGAGGAATGGCGTCAGGAGTTGTGGCGCCTGTTCACGGAAGGGGCCGTACGGCCCGCCGTGCACGGGGAGTTCGCACTGACGGAGGCGGCGCAGGCGCACCGGCTGATCGAGACCCGGGCCAACCTGGGCAAGGTCGCACTGATCCCGTGACCGGTGGCTCAGCGGCCGGTCGTCCCGGTGCCGACCGCCGGACGCGGCTGCGCCGCCGGGGCGGGCGGCGACGCGGAATCCTCCCGGGTCTCCGGGTCGTGGGCGCGGCGCTTGGCGATCACCGCGCACACCATGAGCTGCATCTGGTGGAAGAGCATCAGCGGCAGCACGGCCAGCGAGGCGTGGGCCCCGAAGAGGACGCTGGCCATCGGCAGCCCGGAGGCGAGGGACTTCTTCGACCCGGCGAACTGGATGGCGATGCGGTCCCCGCGGCCGAAGCCGAGCGCCTTGGCGCCGTACCAGGTCAGCAGGAGCATCACGGCGAGCAGCACGGCCTCGACGGCGAGGAGCCCCGCCAGGCGGACCACACTGACCTGGTGCCAGATGCCCCGGACCATGCCCTCGCTGAACGCGGTGTAGACCACGAGCAGGATGGAGCCGCGGTCGACCAGGCCGAGGATCTTCTTGTGCCGGGCGACGAAGCCGCCGACCCACCGGCGCAGCAGCTGCCCGGCGACGAACGGCACCAGCAGCTGGAGCACGATCTTCACGATCGAGTCGGCGGAGAACCCGCCCCCGCTGTTGCCGAGCAGCGCGGCGGCGAGCAACGGCGTGAGGACGATGCCGACCAGCGAGGAGAAGGAGCCGGCGCAGATCGCGGCCGGCACGTTGCCGCGCGCGATGGAGGTGAAGGCGATCGACGACTGGATGGTGGAGGGCACCAGGGTCAGGAACAGGAGGCCCTGGTAGAGCGGATGGGTGAGCAGGACCGGCACCAGCCCGCGAGCCGCGATGCCGAGCACCGGGAAGACCACGAAGGTGCAGACCAGGACCGTGACATGGAGCCGCCAGTGCCGCAGCCCGTCGACGGCCTCGCGGGTGGACAGGCGGGCGCCGTAGAGGAAGAACAGAAAGGCGATCGCGGCCGTGGAGGCACCGGAGGCCACGTCGGCGGCCGTGTCCCGGGCCGGAAGGAGCGCGGCGAGGCATACCGTCCCGAGCAACAGCAGGACGTACGGGTCGATCGGCATCCGACTGGGCCAGCTCAGGCGTTTCACGGTGCTCCACTTGCGGGTCGGTCAGGGTGTCGTGCCGGCCGGCACGGCCGGTTTCTCGCCGGGGCCGGAAGGGCCCCCTCCATCGTCCTCCTCCGGCACGTGATCGGGAATCCGGTATACCACTCTGACTGCCATCGCGTTTCGCGATAACATGTTCGAGTGTACGACCCTTCGCAGCTGCGCACCTTCCTGGCCGTGGCCCAGACACTCAGCTTCACCCAGGCCGCCCGACGGCTCGGGCTGCGCCAGTCCACGGTGAGCCAGCATGTGCGCCGCCTGGAGGACGCGGCCGGCCGTCAGCTGTTCTCCCGCGACACGCACTCCGTGGAGCTGACCGAGGACGGCGAGGCGATGCTCGGGTTCGCCCGCCGGATCCTGGAGGTGCACGAGCAGGCGGCGGCCTTCTTCACCGGCACCCGGGTCCGCGGCCGGCTCCGCTTCGGCGCGTCGGAGGACTTCGTCCTCACCCGGCTGCCGGAGATCCTGGAGGGATTCCGCCACGACCACCCCGAGGTCGACCTCGAACTGACGGTGGAGCTCTCGGGCACCCTGCACGAGCAGCTGGCCGCCGGGAAGCTGGACCTGGTCCTGGCCAAGCGGCGCACCGAGGACCCGACGGGCGAGCTGGTCTGGCACGACGACCTGGTGTGGATCGGCGCGGAACGGCTCCGCCTGGACCCCGCCCGCCCGGTCCCGCTGATCGTCTACCCTCCGCCGGGCATCACCCGCGCACGGGCCCTGGAGGCGCTGGAGCGCCAGGGCCGCGACTGGCGCATCGTCTGCACGAGCGGCAGCCTCAACGGCCTGCTCGCGGCGGCCCAGGCCGGCCTGGGCGTGATGGCCCACTCGAAGGGCCTGATCCCCCCGGGCCTGTTCCGCGTCCCGGACCGGGCGGGCCTGCCGGAACTGGGCAAGGTCGACTTCGTCCTCGTACACGGCCCGAGGAGATCACCGGCACAGGCAGCAGCAGACGCCTTGGCGGCAGCAATCCTGGCCAGCGGAGCCCGCTTGAGACGCCCCTAGCCACAGCGCCCCCGAACGGGGCGCTGGGGGTACCCCCGGCCGAAGGCTGGGGGAGGAACTGCGCGCCCAGCCCCCACCGGCCGCCGGACTCACGACAACCTCTGATACGTAAGTTGCTTCACACGGCGCAAAAACGGCATGACCTCCACATGCTGCACCCCCTCCAGCCGCCCCACCGGCCCGCTCAGGTACGCGTACAGATGCGCCGTGTCCCGCAGCACCGCCGTCACCACGACATGCGACGGCCCGGCGGTGGCCGCGGCGGACGCCACCTCGTCATGGGCCGCCAGCGCCTCGCCCACGGAATGCATCGCGGCCGGCGTGGTGGTGATCCACAACACCGCGGACTTCGAGAATCCCAGCACCTCGGACCGGTACTCCACGTCGATGTACACCGCCCCGGACCCGATCAGCGCGGCCAGCCGCCGCTTCACCGAGGACTCGGACCGCCCTGTCGCCCGCTGCAACTCCGGATACGTCGCCCGCCCGTCCCGCTCCAACGCGGCGAGCAACGGCGCGTCCTCGGGCTCCAGCCGCGCGGGCCCCTCGGTCTCCGGCGGCGCCGGCCGCAGCGCTGCCGCCTGCTCCTCCGACAGCGCCCGGAACTTCCGCACCCACCCGGTCGGCCCCCCGTAGAACCGGTGCAGCAGTTGCTGCGCCCGGATCTCCACCACGCTCGGGGTCCGCGGCAGCTTGCCGAGCAGCAGGTCGTCGTGGTCGCCGGGACTGCGCGGCCGGGTCATGCAGACGATCTCCGTGCCGCCGGAGGCCAGTCCGATCCAGGCGGTGTCGGGGCGCTTGGCGAGCGCGTCGGCGATGACGGTGGCGCCGTCGGGTGCGCAGCGCAGCCGGAGCATCCACTGGTCCTGGCCGAGCCGCTCGGCGTCACGGACCGCGACGACCCGCAGCCCGGCCTCGGCGCACAGCCGCCGGTAACGGCGGGCGATCGTCTGGTCGGAGACCCCGAGCACGGCCGCGATCCGGCTGAACGAGGCGCGGCCGTCGACCTCCAGCGCGCTGAGCAGTTGCACGTCCAACGGATCCAGCGTGTCGGATTCCAGCTCCAGCATCCCTGAACCGTACTCGGACGGAGTGACGAAATCGGCCGCCCCGGCGCAGTCATCAGAGGGCGCTGCTGTGCCCGCACCTGACCGGCGGGTAACCGGCCGGGGGCCGTAATCGGGTGGTACAGATTCCGTGGAGATTACGGAGGCGGAACTTACTGAACCGTAAGGATTCTGTCCGGCCCTTCCCCATGTGGGCGTATTTTCCGGACGTGAACGCGGTCATACGAGAGCAATGCTCGTTTTCGCACCCCCTCCCGAACGGTCTTCCGGTGGGGTAGCTTTCACGGCGCTGTGCAGAGCGTCACTACTACCGTCACTGTGGAGCGAGGAGCGGGGAGCGGGGTTTGCGCGAGTTCACCAACCCGCCGTTGGCGTCGGCACCGCCGGTCGGCGGTCTGGCCGACAGCGTGTTCGAGCATGCCCAGACGGACCCGCTGCACGTCGCGCTGGGCCGCAAGGACGAGCTCGGCCGGTGGCGTGACGTGACCGCCGCCGAGTTCCGCGACGAGGTCCTGGCCCTTGCCAAGGGGCTCCTCGCCCGTGGGATCCGCTTCGGCGACCGGGTCGCCATCATGTCCCGCACCCGCTACGAGTGGACGCTGTTCGACTTCGCGCTGTGGACCGTCGGCGCCCAGGTGGTGCCGGTCTACCCGACCTCGTCGGCAGAGCAGTGCTTCTGGATGCTGTACGACGCCGAGTGCACGGCGGCGGTCGTGGAGCACGAGGACCACGCGATGACGATCGCCACCGTCATCGACCGGCTGCCGCAGCTGCGCCAGCTGTGGCAGCTCGACGAGGGCGCGGTGCAGGAGCTGTACGACGCGGGCGCGCACCTCGACGACGAGGTGGTGCACCGGCACCGGCAGGCGGTCACGCCCGACTCGGTGGCCACGATCATCTACACCTCGGGCACCACGGGGCGCCCGAAGGGCTGCGTCCTGTCGCACGGGAACTTCATGTACGAGGCGGACACGGTCGTCGCCCGCTGGGAGTCGGTGTTCCGGGCGAAGAAGGGCGAGGAGGTGTCCACCCTGCTCTTCCTGCCGCTCGCGCACGTCTTCGGCCGCATGGTGGAGGTGGCGGCGATCCGGCACGGGGTCCGCTTCGGCCACCAGCCGCAGCTGCACGCGGCCGCGCTCCTGCCCGACCTGGCCGCGTTCCGGCCGACGTTCATCCTCGCCGTGCCGTACATCTTCGAGAAGGTGTTCAACGCGGCGCGGCGCAAGGCGGAGAAGGACGGCAAGGGCGGGCCGTTCGAGAAGGCGGTGGAGATCGCGGTGAAGTACGCGGACGCCGTCGAGGCGAAGGCCTGGGGCACCGGTCCCGGCCCGTCGGCGTCGCTGCGCATGCAGCACCAGCTCTTCGACAAGCTCGTCTACGCCAAGGTGCGCACCGCGATGGGCGGCAGGATCCGCAACGCCATGTCCGGCGGCTCGGCCATGGACCGCCGGCTCGGCCTGTTCTTCGCCGGCGCGGGCGTGCAGATCTACGAGGGCTACGGCCTGACCGAGTCGACGGCGGCCGCCACCGCCAACCCGCCCGAGCGCACCCGGTACGGCACGGTCGGCCAGGCCATTCCGGGCACCACCGTGCACATCGCGGACGACGGGGAGATCTGGCTGCACGGCGGCAACGTCTTCCAGGGCTACCTGAACAACCAGAAGGCCACCGACGCCACCCTGCACGACGGCTGGCTGGCCACCGGCGACCTGGGCTCCCTCGACGAGGACGGCTATCTGACGATCACCGGCCGCAAGAAGGAGATCCTGGTGACCTCCGGCGGCAAGAGCGTCTCCCCCGGTGTGCTGGAGGAGCGGGTGCGGGACCATCCGCTGGTCAACCAGTGCATCGTGGTCGGCAACGACCGCCCCTACATCGCCGCCCTGGTCACCCTCGACACCGAGGCGGTCGAGCACTGGCTGACCATGCGCGGCAAGCCCCAGATGTCCGCGGCCCAGCTGGTGCGCGACGCCGACCTGGAGACCGAGGTGCGGCGCGCGGTGGTGGCCGCCAACACCCTGGTCTCGCAGGCCGAGTCGATCCGTACGTTCCGTATCCTCGCCCAGCCGTTCACCGAGGAACACGGCTTGCTGACCCCGTCGTTGAAGCTCAAGCGCAAGGCGATCGAGAACGCCTACGCCAACGAGGTCGAGGCCCTGTACCGGGCCTGATGCCCCGTCAGCTGATACTGACCCGGAAGATCTTGTCGGATCCGTCCGGCTCGTTGCCGTTGTTGTCGCAGTTGGTGGTGGACAGCCACAGCTGGTCGGCGCCCGGCACCTTGGTCACGGTCCGCAGGCGTCCGTAGGTTCCCACGTAGTACGCCGTCGGGGTGCCGACGTTCTCGGTGTCGCCGTTGATCGGGATGCGCCAGAGCCGTTCGCCGCGCAGCGAGGCCATGTAGACGACGTTGCGGACGATGGCGATGCCACTCGGGGACGCCTCGGAGACGTTCCAGGTGGCCTTGGGATTGGTCATCCCGGCGACCGAGCAGGTGCCCTCACAGGTCGGCCAGCCGTAGTTGGCGCCCGGCTTGATCAGGTTCAGCTCGTCCTTGGAGCTGTTGCCGAACTCGGCTTCCCACAGGCGCCCGTTGCGGTCGAAGGCGAGGCCCTGCGGGTTGCGGTGGCCGAGGCTGTAGACGTAGTTGCCGAACGGGTTGCCGGGGGCCGGTTTCCCGTCGGTCGTCATCCGCAGGATCTTGCCGTTGAGGGAGTTCTTGTCCTGGGCGAGGTCGGGTGTCTGGGCCTCCCCGGTGGAGACGTAGAGGTAGCCGTCGGGCCCGAAGAGGAGCCGGCCGCCGTTGTGGTAGCGGTTCTTCTTGATGCCCTGGAGGAGGATCTTGTAATTGCTGAGCGTGGTGCCGTCGTAGGTCATGCGGACGACGCGGTTGCCCTCGTCGGCGGTGTGCATGAAGTAGACGTAGTGGTTCGTCTCCCACTTCGGGTCGACGGCGACACCGAGCAGTCCGCCTTCCCCGTTGGTGGTGACGGCGTTCGGGACGGTCCCGACCTGGGTCCGGGTGCCGTCCTTGGTCACCTTCCAGACGCGGAAGTCGTCCCGCTCGGTGACCAGCGCGGTCTTGCCGTCGGGCATCCAGTAGGTGCCCCAGGGGATGGTCCAGCCGCTGGAGAGCGTGGCGATGGAGGAAGGCGTGCCGCCGTCGGTGGCGCAGGCCTTGGTGGTGAAGGTGACGGCGTTGCTCGGCTGGGAGACGTTCCCGGCCGCGTCCCGGGCGACCACGTCCAGGGTGTAGGGGCTGTCGCAGGCGAGGCCGGTGAGGGTGGTGGTCGTGCCGTCGGTGACCGTCTTGTAGACGGTGCTCCCGCTGCGGATGTCGTACGCGGTGACGGCCCGGTCGTCGGTGGACGCGCCCCAGCTGAGGTCGGCCGAGTTCGCGGTGATGCCGGTCGCGGACAGGGTGCCGGGGGTGGTGGGCGGCGTGCTGTCACTGCTCGGGTTGGTCGTGCAGTCGACGACGGGACTGGCCGGCGAGGTGTTGCCGGCCGCGTCGCGGGCGATGACGGTGAGGTCGTAGGTGGTGTTCGGGGCGAGCCCGGTGAGGGTCTTCGCCGTCGAACTCCCGGGCGCCTCACCGATCTTGTTGCCGTGCTCGTAGAGGTCGTACGCCGTCACGCCCACGTTGTCCGTGGCCGCGCCCCAGGCGAGGGTGAGCGCGTCCTCGCCGATGTCGGAGCAGGAGGGCTGGCCGGGGCGGGTGGGGGCCTGGGTGTCGGCCGCCGTGCCGATGCTGACCTTGTCCAGGTTGGGGCCGCCGTTCGCGGTGGTGGCGGTGGCGCGGATCTTGTTGCTGCCCGCGGTCAGCGGGACGTTCACCGTCTTCGTCGCCCAGGTGTTCCAGTCGGCGGTGGCCGGGAAGGAGACGCCGGAGGCGACGACCGTGCCGTTGACGGAGATGTCCATCGGCCGGTCGGTGTCGGTGCCGTTGGCGAAGCGCACGGCGAGCGCGGAGGTGCCGGCGGTGGCCGCACTGACCGTGAACTCCACGTACGAGCCCTTGACGTTGGTGTAGTCGACGAAGCCGGTACCGGTGTACCCGGTGTGGTTGGTGGCGACGGTGCCCTGCGAGACCGTGGCGTCCTCGGCCTGGTAGTCGGTGGCCGCGAGGGCGGTGCCCTGGCTGAGGCCGGCCAGTGGCAGCGCGAGCGCCGCGGCCAGGCCGTAGGGCAGAACTCTCCGGAGATTCATGGCTGTTGTTCCCCTCAGCCCGTGTACTGGGCGAAGACCTTGAGATAGTCGTAGGGCTGCTGCGACACTCCGCTGCACGCGTCGCCGTCGCCGCCGGAGCCGCACGCCCGGTCGCGGTTGACGGACCAGTAGGTGAGGCGGCCGATGTGGTGCTGCTGGGCGTAGGCGAGCATGGTCTTGAAGTCGGCAACCCGGACGCGCTCACCGGAGTCGTCGGTCTTGCCGTTCATCGACGACAGCCCGATGTGCGCGTACGCGGTGGCGTCGCTGTAGCCGTACGCCGACTTCACCTGGGCCTTGAGCCCTTCCATGGCCTTGGTGGTGAGGCTGCCCATGGTGGTGGCACCGCCGCCGAAGTCGAACGGCATGATGCACCAGACGTCGTTCGCCAGACCGGAGTTCGCGGCCCGCTTGATCATGTCGACGCCGGTGGAGTCGGGACCGCTGCTGGTGGTGCCGAAGGTGATGACGGTCTTCAGACCGGGGTTGTTCGCCTTGACCGTCTTCAGCGCGTCCACGACCCGCTGGCGGACGGTGGCGTTGGACCACTCGGTGTTCTCGATGTCGATGTCGAGAGCCTTGAGCCTGTAGGCGTTGACGACCTTCTGGTACGCCCCGGCCAGGGCGCTCGCGCTGGAGCACTTCTCGCCGAGTTTGTTCCCGCTCCAGCCGCCCACGGAGACGATCACGTCGCCGCCGGCCGCCCGGATCGCGTTGATCTTCGACTGGTCGTCGCCGCCGGTGAGCGCACGGGAGCCGTCCCACTTGGGGTTGCAGGTGCCGTCGGAGAGCACGAAGGCGAGGGTGAACCACTTGACGCCGGTCGCCGACATCACCGAGGTCGGGTTCTGCGGGGAGCCCCAGCCGAGGTATTCGTAGGGGGCGACCGCGAAGCCCGGCGTGGCCGCCGCAGCGGTGAGGGAGCTGACCGGCTTGACGCGGATCAGCCGTGTCTCGCCGGGTCGCAGGGTCGCACTGTAGGTGCCGGCGACCGTGCCCTTGTGGGAACCGGACCACAGGTCGGTGACGTCACCGGAGCCGGAGAAACCGACCTGGGACCAGTCGACGCTCACCGTGGCGTTGCCGGAGGTGCCGGTGTTGAAGAGGGCCACGACGTACTGTCCGTCGGCCTCCTTCTTGCTCCAGACCTGCTTGACCCCGCTGTTCACGAGCCGCTTCGCGGCCACCCCGTCCTGGTCGACGCCGATCAGCCGGTCGTTGGTGAGCATGGCCTTGTCGACGGTGTCGAGGTGGGTGAGGTCGGTGCCGAGCAGCAGGGGCGCGGCGGCCATCGCCCACAGGGTGAAGTGGGAGCGCCGCTGGTCGGCGGTGAGGCCCACCTGGTCGCCGTTGCCGATCTCCAGGGAGTCCAGGTCGTTCCAGCCGCCGGGGCCCGCGTACTGCTGCCAGTTGGCGGCCGTGTTGAAGCGGGCGGAGACGTGCGACCAGTCGGTGAGCGGATAGCCGCTGCCGTTGTCGCCGGGACCGCAGTAGCACTCGACGTCGCCCTGGGTGCGCCAGCTGTTGGCCAGGGACTTCCAGGTGGGGGCGTCGGCGATGGGAAGGTTGTTGGAGAGCGCGAAGTTGATGGGCCGTCCGCTGGCGCGCAGCGCCGTGGACCAGGCCTGGACGTCGGGGATGTCCTGGCTGCCCACTCCGTCGATCTTCAGGTAGTCGACACCCCAGGACGCGAACTGCCTGGCCCAGGAGTCGACGAACTCCTGGGCGCCCGGCTTGGAGTAGTCGATGTAGTACATGTTCTTGCAGTTGTAGTTCTTCTCGGTCTTCGAGGTGTCCGCGATGTCCTTCGCGTGGTACGACGTGCCCTCGATCGGGGTGTTCTTGGTGACGGCGTTCTTGGCGATGCCGGGTGTGACGTAGAAGCCGAACTTCAGGCCCTTGGCGTGGACGTAGTCGGCGACCGCCTTGATGCCGTCGGGGAACTTGGCGGGGTCGACCGCCCAGCGGCCGTAGGAGTCGACGGTGAAGCCGTTGGAGTCGCACTTCTGGTAGAAGTCGTCGAGGTTGACGTAGACGAAGCCGTGGTCCTTCAGTCCGCTCGCGACCAGGGCGTCGGCCTGGGCCTCGATCTTGGCCGCGGTGGGCTGGCGGCGGACATAGCTCCAGCTGCTCCAGCCCATGGCGGGCCGGACGGACAGGCCGTTGTCGGAGGCGGCGGCCGGGTGGGCGGTGCCCACGAGCGGCACCGCGGAGGCTGCCAGCAGTGCGGCGGCGGCCACCGTGAGGGCTCTGATCCGGGTCACGGGCGTACTCCGTTCGCGGGTGTCGCGTACGACGTGCCGATCCAGGCCTCGTCGATGCGCAGCCGCTGGTAGCGGGTGGTGTCGGTCGAGGCGGCCCAGGTGGAGTCCACCTCCACGCGGACGTAGCGGGCCGTGGCGGCGGTGAGGTCGATGCCCTGGATGCCGCGCCTGCTGGGCAGTTCGCCGCTCTTGACGGCGCTCCCCCAGGTGGTGCCGTCGTTGCTGAGGAAGATCTTGTACGCCTTGATCCGCGCCGACTGCTCGGTGTCCGAGCGGGCGTAGGCGACCGAGTCCTCGCGCTGGTTGAGCCCGATGTACTGCACCTTCTTGGCCGAGCCGAGGTCGAAGGTGAGGTTGACGGGCAGGGTCTTGTTGTTGTCCCAGTAGGTGAGGTAGTCGCCGTCCCCGGCGGCCGAGCCCGCGTGGCCGCTCGCCGCGGCGCTCGCGGTCACCTTGACGCCGGAGAGGATGCCCTGGCGGCCGGCCGTGGTGACCTTGAAGACGGTGTCGTACGGGTCCCAGTCGCCGAGCCCGGTCAGGGTGAGCACACCGCCGGACTGCGACCACGAAACCGCCTTGCCGGTGCGGAGGTTGGTGACGGAGGCGATCCGGTAGCCGTTGTCGCGGATCCGCAGGGTGCCGGTGGACGGCGGGGTCAGGACGTGGACGTACTGGCGGTTCGGGTCGTCCTTGGCGATCGTCGTCACGCCGTGGGCGCCGTCGTTCCAGAAGCCGGGTTTGAGGCCGCCGTACATGTAGCCGCCGCCCTCGGTGCCGTGCAGGGACTCCCAGATGGAACCCAGGTAGGAGTTGGCGAAGTTGTTGAAGGCGGCCTGGTTCGCCGGGAACTTGCCGTTGACCTGGGCGGTTTCGGCCATCAGCGCCTTCACCGAGGAGCCCGTGTTGGTGACGAGGCGGCCGAGGGTGAGCATCTTGTCGACGGACGGGTCGGAGCCGTCGTACCACCAGGCGCCGGTCGAGGGCAGCTTGAAATCGGCCTCGGTCAGCCGGGGTTGGGCGGTGTAGACGGCCTGCGGGTAGTCGTAGGCCGGTGTCATCCCCGTCTTCTGCTCATTGCTGATCATGTCCATGATCGGCGTGTCCTCGTTGTTGTTGCTGAGCGTGTAGTTCGGGCGCTTCTCGTAGATCTGCTGGTAGAGGTCGTGGCTCTCCCAGTACGCGTTGTCGTTGTCGATCCAGAAGCCGCCGAGGTCGGGGTAGCGGTCCATGACCTCGAAGAAGTTGTCGTAACTAAACTGCCCGAAGCCGTCGTTGGTGGTCAGGTCGACGTTCTTGCCCTTGTAGGCGGAGTAGGCGGCCGAGTCCAGCCACTCGTGGCCGCCCTCGTCGTGCCACTGCGGGTCGTTGGTCATGTAGAGGATGACCTTCATGCCCTTGGCCTTGGCCGCGGTGATCAGTTCGCCGAGGAAGTCCCGCTTGGTGGAGCAGGAGCCGGGGATCTTCGAGGGCCAGGGGCGGGCGTAGCCGAGCCGGCTGTGGAAGGTGGCGAGGACGAGGTACTGGGTGTGCAGCTTCTGCGCCTCGTTCACCCAGTAGTCGGGGGTCCAGCCGCCGTTCGTGACGTCGTTCTCCCAGGCGGTGCAGCTGGTGTGTGCGGGCGCGGTGCGCTCGCCCCAGTGCAGGAAGAGCCCGCCGACGGAGTCGCGCAGGAAGTCCTGGCGGGGGTTCTCCAGGTCGAGCGGCCGTGCGGCCGCCGTGCAGTCCTGACCGCCGGAGACGCGGAGCGCGCCCCCGGAGCTGTTGTGACTGTCCGTCAGACAGGCTCCCCTGACGTCCTGGAGGCCGACGTCGTACGGGGAGTCGCTGCCCTTCTGGGCGGTGAAGCGGGTGAGGCGGAGGTCGCTCGCCGCGTTGGCGATGACCGCGGGACGGCCGTCGTTCGCGGCGAACTTCACGCTGCTGTCGGTGAACTGGACGTGGTCGGCGTTGTGCAGGTACCAGCCGTAGGCGGGCCGGGTGCCGATGGCCTTGGGGTTGTAGTCGTTCGGGTCGTTGCTCGGCACTCCGGTGGACATGGTGCCGGTGCCGCCGGGGACGGTGATGTTGACGTTGGTGAAGGTGACCCCGCTGATGCGGTGGCCGCTCTCGCCCCACAGGGTCGGACTGAAGGAGGGGCTGTTGCCGGTGGCGGTGATGTTGTCGTACGTGACATCGCTGATCGATCCGACGCCGGGGCTGTTCCCGCAGCGTTTCCTCGTCCCGATCTTCTCCATGATCGGCGAATGGACGTTCGTCATCGTGATGTCGCGGTAGTGGACGTCGGAGATCTTCGCGCCGTCCATGGAGACCATGCCGAGGCCGGACTTGTCGGCGCCCTCGATGCGGATGTTCTCGAACTGGTAGTCCGAGAAGTCGCCGCAGGTCTCGGAGCCGAACATCAGGGCGTTGCAGCACTTGGCGCCGAGCGTCGAACCACTCACCCGGACGTGCCCGTTGGGCAGCTTCGCGCCGAGTGCGTAGTCGCTCTTGAAGACCAGGGCGTCGTCGTTGGCGTGGATGGTGGCGTTGGTGATCGTGGCGTTCGTGGTGGAGATGACGTTCCAGCCGTCGCGGTCGCTCGCGGTGTCGATGGTCAGGTGGTCGGACGTCACGTCGGTGCAGCCGTTGATGAGGGCCGCGAAGTGGCCGCCGCGGCGGAGGGTGAGGCCGTCACCGATCCGGAGGCCGTCGCACCGGGTCAGCGAGATGATCTTGTCAGCCTCGCCGGTCTTCGGGTTGCCGGTGATCAGGTTGCCCGCGCCGTCGATGACGCCCTGGCCGACGAAGCCGATGTCGGTGAGCTTGTCGCCGTAGATCATCGCGTCGTGGAAGTGGCTGTGGCCGTAGTCCTGGTAGGCGTCGTACGGGTTGGACTCGGCCTTGTCGTAGGTGTCCGCGCTGGAGCCCTGGAGGGTGGCGCCCATGTCGAGCTGGAGCGTCACATGGCTCTTCATGTGGATGGTGTTCTTGGACTTGTAGGTGCCGGCGGTGAAGCGGACGGTGCCGCCGCCCGCCGAGTTCGCGGCCGTGATGGCCTTGTCGACGGCCGGGCTGTCGTTGGTGGAGCCGTCGCCCTTGGCGCCGTAGTCACGCACGTCGTAGACGGCGCCGGCGCGTGGTGCGTCGGTCTGCGGGGCGGCGAGGGCCGCGGGACGGGAGAGGCCGAGGACGACGGCGAGGACGAAGAGGACGACGGCGGCAGCACTGTGCCGGCCGGCGGTGGGGGGTTTCATGGTGGCGGTTCCTCACACCTGTTGGTAGCCGCGGAGGTTGGTGAGCAGGAGATAGGTGTCCTGGAGCGAACCCGAGGTGTCGCCGAGGGAGCGGTAGATGCCCCACTTCGGGCGGACCCGGTCGGCCAGGAAGGTGTCGACACCGGTCTTCGAGGCGTCGATCACCGTGGCGCCGCCGGACTTGAGGATCCAGCGGACCGAACCCGCCGAGCCGTTGCCGACCTTGATCTGGAAGTCGACGTCGGTCCAGGTGTCGTGCAGCGGGTCGAGGTCGGTGCGGCCGACGAGGATGTCGTCGATGGCGAGCTTCAGCTCGATGGTCTGCTTGCCGTTCACGCGTCGCAGCGACTGCACGACGATCGGCGAGGTGCCGGTGCCGGGCTGTTTCATCTGCATGATGTGGGTGAAGGTGGTGGTCGCCTTGAGCGAGTTCGGGATGTACATCGAGTAGGTGACCCGCCAGGTCTGGCCCTCGTTCCACTTGAGGTAGCTGCCGGCACCCGTGCGCAGGCCGGTGACCTCCTGGCGCTGGCGGTCGGTCGAGGTGTCGCGGTCGACCGTGTGCATGTTGAAGCGCCAGTTGTTCCCCGTGGCGTAGATGTGCGGCTGCCCGGCGGGGTGGGAGTCGGCGCGGTCGTCCTCGACGGTCTCGAAGGCGCCGAGGCCGTCACTGCTCGCCGACGGCTGCCACTTGAGCTGCCAGGACGCCGCGTGCGCGGTGGTCGCGGGCAGACCGACGGCGGCCGTGGCGGCTCCGGCGAGCGCGGCTCCGAGAACCGCCCTTCTGGATGTTGTGCTCATGACACTAGTCACCTCGCAGTTGCTCGTTCATGATCAGGAAGGCCCCGAGGCCGTGGAAGTCGTTCACGGCCCGGGTGCGGCCGACGTAGTACGCGTAGTCGCCGACGTTGGTGCCGATCGAGATGTCGGCCAGGTCGGTACGGCCGTCCGCGCCGACGGACACTTCGGCGAGGACGCCCTGGTAGCCGCGGCGGGCGACGTCCGCGTAGTGCGGGTCGAGGTAGTGCTGCTGGGCGCCGCGCGAGAGGGCGTAGGTGAACATGCTGGAGCAGGAGGTCTCGGTCCAGTTGTCGCTCCGGCCGCCCTTGTCGATCACCTGGAACCAGCGGCCGGTCGCCGGGTCCTGGTACTTCTCCAGACCGGCCGCCAACTTCTGGAGGATGCCGAGGAGTTGCGGGCGGCGAGGTTGGTTCGCCGGGATCGCGTCCAGCACGTTGACGATCGCCATCGCGTACCAGCCGACGGCCCGGCACCAGTGCTCGGGGGCGAGGCCGGTCTGCGGATCCGCCCAACTCGCGCTCTTCGACTCGTCGTAGGCGTGTTTGAGCAGGCCGTTCGCGACCTGGAGGTGGCCGCCGTAGACGGCGAGCTGCTTGGCGGCCTCGTCGTCGGTGTACGCGCTGTCCCCGAACTCCCTGCCGTACTCGACGAGGAACGGGTTCACCATGTAGACGCCGTCCGCCCAGAGTTGATGGGCGCGGCTGGAGTTGTCCGCGTGCCAGAAGCCGCCGTCGCTCGTGCGCGGGTAGGTGTTCAGGCGGTCGCGGATCTTCTTGGCGGCCTTGCGGTAGCGGTCCTGGCCCGTCTCGTGGTGCAGGATCACCAGGAGCCGGCCCGCCTGCATGCTGTCCAGGCTGTTGAAGGACTGGTCGATGGAGCCGTCGCTCTTCACGAACCGGTCGACGTAGTTCTTGATGTAGGTGAGGTAACGGGGGTCGTGGGTGCGCCGGTAGGTGAGGTACTGGCCGTAGAGGTAGAGGCCGACCGGGTAGGACCAGCCGCCGATGGTGCTCGGGGTGTAGCGGGCCATGGTGGAGTCGACGACCGCGGTGGACCAGTCGGCGGCGGCGGCCGGCCTGGTCGGGGCCGCGGCCGCGGCGAGGGCGGGCGGGGGTACGGCCGCGGGGAGCGCGACCAGGGGGGCGGTGGTGAGGGCGACGGCCGCGAGGGCGACTCGCAGGCGTTTCATGGTCCTCCTTCTGCAAGGGCTTCTCTGGGGGCGGCGGCCTCGGAGGTCCGCCGCAGGGGTACGAGGTGGTGGTCGGGGGCGTGGCGGCAGGCCGGGTCGGTGTTGCGGGCGTCTCCGGTGAGCGCGTACGCCTGGCAGCGGCAGCCGCCGAAGTCGGCGGTGCGCAGGGCGCAGCCGCGGCAGGGCTCGCGCATCCAGGACTCGCCCCGGTAGGCGTTGAAGGCCTTCGACTCCCGCCAGATCCAGGCGAGTCGACGGTCCCTGACGTTGGGCGGGTCGAGGCCGGGCAGGGTGGCCGCGGCCGGACAGGGCAGGACGGTGCCGTCGGGGGTGACGGTGAGCGAGATCCGGCCCCAGCCGCCCATGCAGGGTTTCGCCGTGCCGGTGAGGAGGTCGGGGGCGACCCAGACCAGCTCCGGTTCGTCCAGGCGCCGGCGCCACCGAAGGACCGTCTCGCGGGCCCGCTCGACCTGTCCGGGCAGCGGCAGCAGGGCGGCGCGGTTACGGGCCGCCCAGCCGTGGTACTGGGTGTTGGCCAGCTCGATCCGGTCCGCGCCCCAGGCCACGCCGAGAGCGATCAGGTCCTCGACGGCGTCCAGGTTGCCCCGGTGCAGGACGACGTTCAGGCCGAAGGGCAGGCCCGCCGCCCGGATCAGCCGGGCCGCGCGCTCCTTGGCCGCGAACGAGCGGGCGCCCGCGATGCGTTCGGCGGCCGTCGGCTCCGCGTGCTGCACGGACAGCTGCACACCGCGCAGCCCGGCACCGACCAGTCCCGCCAGCCGCCGCTCGCTCAGCCCGAGCCCGCTGGTGACGAGCTGGGTGTGCAGGCCGGCGGTGTCGGCGGCACCGACCAGCTCCGGCAGATCGCGTCTGAGCAGCGGTTCACCGCCGGACAGGTGGGTCTGGACGACGCCGAGCTCACCGGCCTCCCGGAACACCTCGGCCCACTGTCCGGTCCCCAGTTCCGCTGACCGACCGATCAGTCGGACGGGGTTGGAGCAGTAGCCGCAGCGCAGCGGACAGGCATGGGTGAGCTCGGCGAGCAGCGCCCAGGGCGGCGCCGGTCCGTCCGGATCCGCAGTCGTCATCGCAGCCATCCCTCCTTCCGTAACGCCGTCAGGAACTCCGGGACCTCGGCCGCGACCGGGGCGCCCGGGAAGTCCTCGGCGAGTTCGGCGACGATCTCGGCCACCGCCCGGCTGCCGTCGCACAGCCGGAGCACGCCGCCCGCCCGGCCGTGCAGCACGACCACGCGCTCGGGCAGCAGCAACAGATCGGTGCCGCGGACCCGGTCGTGGCGCAGGACGACCGTGCGGGCGAGGACGGGCCGCCAGGTCACGGCCCGCAGCCGTCCGGGGCGTCGCCCCAGCCACCGGTGTCCCCGCGGTCGACGGCGTCGAGCAGCGACCACAGCACCTCGCACTTGTAGGCGAGCGCGGCGACCGCGCGTTGCTGCTCCTCCCGGGTGCGGGCCCAGGTCAGGACCAGCGCGAGGGCCTCCGCGCCGTCCCGGGCGCCCTGGTCGACGCGGGTGCGGAAGTAGCCGAGGCCGGCCGGGTCGATCCACGGGTAGTGGCGTTCGAAGGCGGCGATGCGGGTGCGCATGAGACCGGGTGCAGACAGTTCGGTGAGGGAGGCGGCGACCGCGTCCAGTACGGGGCGCAGGCGGCAGAAGGTGACGTACCCCTCGACCGCGAAGCGCACCCCGGGCAGCACCCGGGAGCTGTCCCACAGCTGTTCGCGGGGGACGCCGGCCGCCTCGCCGAGGCGCAGCCAGCGCTCGATGCCGCCCTCGCCCTCCGCGGTGCCGTCGTGGTCGCGGATGCGGCGCAGCCACGGACGACGCAGCTCGGGCCGGTCGAGTTTGGCGAGGATCAGGGCGTCCTTGACGGGGATGTGCCGCTGGTAGTGGAAGCGGTTGGCGATCCAGCGGCGCAGTTCGGCCGGGGTCAACTCACCCCGGTGCATACGCTGGTTGAAGGGGTGCCGGTCGTGGTAGCGGTCTGCGGTGACGGCGCGCAGACGTTCGGTGAACTCCGGGGCCGGCCAGGGTTCGGCGGCCGTCCCGGAGCCGACGGCGGTGACGGCGGTGACGGTCATGACGGCCCGCCCGGGGCGGATCAGCGGTCGCCGAGGGCGTAGCCGGTCACTTCCAGGGCGGTCTCCACGACCTGGTAACCAGGGCTTCGCCAGACCTTTTCATCCGATGTCTGCGGGCCGGCGGGTTCCGGCTGACGGTCTTCGGAGGTCGTCTCGTTCATGGCGTGGGTACCTGCTTTCCTGAGGTTGGGGGGTCTCAGAGTGCAGAGAGAGGTATCTCTGTTCACAGGGATCGATCGGGAACCCCACAGGGACGTTCACATCTCTGCACCGGGTTCAGCGATACGTCCGACGTGCGCACCAGAGTCCCGGCAGAAACGGGCCGCGGTCAATGGTCCGGACCCATAACGTCGGATGCATTTCCGGCCAATCTCCGCCCGCGGCGGCTGACCCATCGGTCAGTTCCGGCAGATTCCGCGGTCAGGAATGCGTCGGGGCCGGTGATCGTTGACGATGGGAGTACCACCTGTCGACAACCTAAGGATCGAGAGCTCGTGAGCAGCAAGGTCCCCCCGAAAATCCTCAACAACGGCGTGGAGATGCCCCAGCTGGGCTTCGGCGTGTGGCAGGTGCCGGACGACGAGGCCGAGCGGGCCGTCGCCACGGCGCTGGAGGCCGGGTACCGCAGCATCGACACAGCGGCGATCTACGGCAACGAAGAGGGCACCGGCAAGGCGATCGCCGCGTCCGGCGTACCGCGCGAGCACATCTTCGTCACCACCAAGCTCTGGAACGCCGACCACGGGTACGACGCCACCCTGCGCGCCTTCGACGCGTCGCTGGCGAAGCTGGGTCTGGACTACCTGGACCTGTACCTCATCCACTGGCCGCTGCCGGGCCGGGGCAAGTACATCGACTCGTACAAGGCGTTCGAGAAGCTGCACGCCGACGGCCGTATCAAGGCGATCGGTGTCTCCAACTTCCTTCCGGAGCACCTGGAGCGGCTGATCGCGGAGACCTCGGTCATCCCGGCGGTCAACCAGATCGAGCTGCACCCGCATCTGCAGCAGCACGCGTCCCGGGAGTTCCACGAGGAGCAGGGCATCGCCACCGAGGCCTGGTCACCGCTCGGCCAGGGCAAGGGCCTCCTGGAGGTGCCGGCGATCATCGCGATCGCGCAGAAGCACAACCGCACTCCGGCCCAGATCGTGCTGCGCTGGCACATCCAGCTCGGCAACGTCGTGATCCCGAAGTCCGTGACCCCGTCCCGGATCAAGGAGAACATCCAGGTCTTCGACTTCAGCCTGGACACCGAGGACCTCGCGGCGATCAGCGCGCTCAACGAGGACCGGCGCATCGGCCCGGACCCGGCCACCTTCGACGTGGGCTGAGCCGGAACCCGGCTCACGAGCGGCCGTTCCGTCGTCGACACGCCGGGGCGGCCGTTCGGGTTCCCCGACTCCCGTGCGGGGTGGGTCAGTCGGGGCGGACATCGGCGTGCAGGACCTCGAACTCCTCCAGGCCGACCACGGACACGCGCGCCTTGGCCGTGTCCGCGCGCCGCGCCTCGGCCTGGCCGGCACGCGAGGCGACCATCGACGCGCGGTCGACGAAGAGCGAGCCGACCATGCCCCGGCCCCGCTGCCGGTCGACGAACAGGGAGCACAGGGCGAAGCCGGGCAGCCCTTCCAGCCGGGGCACCGCCGAGGAGCGGAAGGTCTCGGCGAGCAGGTCCGTGTCGGCGGGGTCGAACTCCACCCGGGTGGAGCGCATACCGCCGCCCGTTCTCGGCTGTTGCACGGAGTGGAAGACGGCGACCTCGTAGTTCTCGACGGCGACGGTGCCCGCGAACGGTTCCAGCATCGGCCTGCGCCGCTCGCGCATCACCTGGTCGCTGTTGCGCCGGGCCGCCTCGGTGCCCCACCAGCTCACCGCGAACAGTTTGCCCAGCTCGCGGTCGATGAAGACGCCCGCGCCCCGGTACTCGGGACGTTCTGCGAGCAGTTCGCGCCCTTCGCTGTTCAGTGCCCTGACGGCCGCCTCGAGCTTCGCCGGATCGCCGGTGACGTACACCGTGCGTACGAACATGACCCCTCGCCTCCCAGGAGCCACTGGAGCCACCGCTCGACCTCCGCACGGCTCCTGCGCAAATATCCGGAATGTCCTGCCACACCAGTGTTCCGCGGGGCCCATATCACCGCAATGCGCGAGAAATCACCGAGTTGACATCCAGGGGTTGACGCGGACATGCAGCCGGGTCCACCTTGTACGACACCCGGTCAGGAAACTTTCCTAACAGAAGGGGACCCCCCACAGTGCGCATCCGAACACTGACCCTCGCCGCGGCCTCCGGGGCCGCGCTGCTCGCCGCCGGAGTCCTGCCCGCGAGCGCGTCCGGCGCCGTCGCACCGATGTCCGCCCAGGAGGGCTCGGTCAGCGCGGCGGACCTGCTCGCCAAGGTGACGTCCTGTTCCCAGATCTCCAGCGGCAAGTACAAGACCGACGACGAGACGTCGGCGACGATTCCCGTGTGCGGCAAGAACGGCGCGGTCTTCTGGAAGGCCGACATGGACATCGACTGCGACGGGCAGCGGACCACCAACTGCAACGAGGACCGCGACCCCTGGTACCAGGACGACACCGCGTTCCACCAGTCCGACGGCAAGCCGCTCAAGGCCGAGTCGCTGCCGTACATCGTGGTTCCCAGCTCCAGCAGCATCTGGAACTACTCCAGCGCCGGCATCAAGGGCGGCGGTGTGGTCGCCGTCATCTACAACAACAAGGTCGAGTACGCGGTGGTCGGCGACACCGGCCCCACGAAGATCATCGGCGAGGCCTCGTACGCCACCGCCAAGGCGCTCGGCATCGACCCGGACCCCGCGACCGGCGGCGCCGACTCCGGCGTCACCTACATCCTGTTCAAGAACTCCAAGGTGTCCCCCATAGAGAGTCACAGCGCGGCGGTGACCCTCGGCGACCAGCTGGCCAAGCAGTTCCTCGCCAACAACTGACGCCCGGGCGCCTTTCGCGCCACCACCGGCCCGGGGAGGGCGGACGGCCCGGTACCGTGCGGTACCGGGCCGTTCCGGCTATGCGGGCCGTACCGCCGTGTGCACCGTGCGGACGCCGAGTACGAACAGGTCGGGCCTGCGGTGCAGGCTCGCCGGGTCGGCCGGGTCGAGGAGGCGGTCCAGGGTGGCGCGGTCGTCGGCGTGGAGTTCGTCGGTGAGGGTGTCGCGGAAGCGGGAGAAGATCTCGACGGCGTAGGCGCGGGCCCGGTCGGAGGGGGGAGCGGGCAGGTCGATCAGGAAGCTGCGGGTACGGGCGTACTTGAGGCCGGCGGAGGACAGCAGCGTCGGCCAGTCCTCGGTCTCGGCGACCGAGTCGGGCAGTTCGGCGCGCATCTGCGCGAACCACTCCTCCTGCAGCGCGTCCAGCCGCGCCTGGAGCCCGGGGCGGCCGATGCCGATGTCGCGGGGCAGGAAGCGGCCGGGCAGGCCCCCTTCGAGGATGGCCAGCGTGCCGCCGGGCGCCAGCCGCTCGGCGAAGGCGGTGAGGGCAGCCCGCTGGTCGCCGAGGTGGTGCAGACTGTGCCCGGCCCACAGGAGATCCGCCGGGTAGTCCAACTGGTCGAGTACGGCGGGCAGTTCACCGGCGAGCACGCCGAAGCGGTCAGCCACGCCCAGCCGCTCGGCGCGGGCGCGGGCCCGCTCCAGGAGCGGCTCGCTGCCGTCCACGGCGAGCACCCGGGCGCCCGGGAAGACCTCGGCGAACAGACACGACACCACCCCGGGCCCGCTGCCCAGGTCGACGATCAGCCCCGGCTCGGTGACCTCCTTGCCGAGCCAGCTCAGCGCGCTCTCGTACAGGGGCGCGAAGAGCTCCGCCTGCGACTCCAGGTGACCGGCCATCTCGGCCCAGTCGATGTCGGTAGTGGAGTGGTCGTGGGAGTGGGTGAGGGCGTGCTTGTGGGTGTCCGTGTGGTGGTGGTCGTGCGCCATGGGGTCAGCCTCTCGTCCGGATGCCGCCAGAGTGCGAAGGCGCACCGCCCGGGGGCCAGTCCTGTTGCCGGTGCGGCAAATAACCGGATGCGGACGGCAAGGCGGACGGTCCACGATGACCGGGTGGACGACGACCTCGTGGAACGCTTCCTGACCGACGGCTTCGTGAAGATCGAGGGCGCCTTCCCGCCGCGCGTCGCCGAGGACTGCGCCCGGCTGCTGTGGCGGGAGACGGGGTACGACCCGGAGACCCCGGACAGCTGGAAGGACCCCGTGGTGTGGGTGGGCGGCATGGCTCAGGGCCCGTTCGCGGCGGCGGCCAACTCCGTGTCACTGCACAGGGCGTTCGATCTGCTGGTCGGCGAGGGCCGCTGGGTCCCCCGGTATTCGCTGGGGAGCTTTCCGCTCCGGTTCCCGCACCCGGAGGAGCCGGACGACGCCGGGTGGCACATAGAGGGCAGCTACCTCCCGGACGGCGTCGGGACCCGCTGGTACTACACGAACCTGCGCTCCCGCGACCGCGCGCTGCTGATGCTGTTCCTCTTCTCCGAGGTGACCGAACAGGACGCGCCCACCCGGATCAGGGTCGGCTCGCACCTCGACATCCCGGCGGTCCTGGAACCGTACGGCGAGGCCGGCGTCTCGATGCTGGACATCGCCCCGCAGGTCGTCGAGGCCTCCGCGCACCGCCCGCTCGCGTACGCCACCGGCCGCCCCGGCGACGTCTACCTCTGCCACCCCTTCCTGGTGCACGCGGCCCAGCCCCACCACGGCACCCGCCCCCGTTTCATGGCCCAGCCGCCCTTGATGCCGGCCGTCCCTTACGAACTGGAGCGGGCGGACGGCGACTACTCGGCGGTGGAGCACACCATCCGCCTCGGGCTGCCGCGCACGGGATGACTCCGGCGAACCCCAGCGCCCCAAAGGGGCGCTGGGGGTACCCCCGGCCGAAGGCTGGGGGAGGAACTGCGCGACCAGCCGCATACGGCCCGCGGCCTCGATCTCGCCTCAGCCGACAGGCCTACAGCGGCGGGTACGCGTTGGCCATCAGCTGCTGGAACTGCGCGGAGAACCAGTGCCCCGACAGCGGAGCGTTCGGCAGGGCGCCCGACATGTTGTTGCCGTTGCGCGCATTGCCCGTGTACGTCGGGTCGCACATCTGGTCGAAGCCCTTCCCCTCGTCGTTCGGGATGGCGCTGCTGGAGCCGTCGGACTCACCCGGAGGCTTCATCCAGACGTAGGCGTCGATCCCGGCGGCCGGGCTGGCCTGCGGGCGCTCGCCGAGGCCGGCTCCGGCCTGGTTGCACCAGTTGCCGACGTGGATCCGGCGGTCGTAGCGGCCGCCGTCGACGTACGTGTCCACGCTGGTCGTCGCGCCGGGACCGGTCGGCCGCGCGCTGCCGCCCCAGCCGTTGCGGGAGGTGTCGATCAGCATGCCGATGCCGGAGTTGAAGCCGACCGAGACCAGTTCGGTGCGGAAGGCCTGGGCGAAGGACAGCTCGTCGACGTAGCGGTTCCAGTCGACCCACTTGGACTGGCGGACGGAGGTGCCGTTCACCGTGTCGTTGACGGTGAAGTTGTTCTCTTTCAGGGCGCTGTAGTTGGCCGTGTTGGTGATGAAGCCCTGCACGTCGTCGACGGTCGCGCCCTCGCTGGTGGCCGCCTGTTTGAAGAGGTTGGCCGCCGGGGCGAAGTTGTCGTCCCAGCCGAGCCAGCCGTGGTGGCCGGCGTCGAGGTAGTTGTAGACGTTGGGGATCGCACCGAGCTTGGCCAGCGCGTAGCCGACGCCCTTCACGTAGTTGCCGTTGGCGAGCATCGTGTCGCAGTTGGCGGTGGCGGTGGCCCGGCTGCCGGTGTTGGTGACCAGGTTGGGCAGCGAGTCGATCTCGATGGTGGTGACGATCCGCAGTGAGGCGTACTTGCTGTCGGAGAGGATCGCCGCGATCGGGTCGATGAACTGCGTCTTGTACTTGTCGATCTCCGTCGGGCCGAGTTCGCCGTTGGAGGCGAGGGCCGCGCAGTCGCGCCCGGGCAGGTCGTAGATGACCAGCTGGACGACTTCCTCGCCGCTGCCCTTCTGGGCGAGCGCCGCGTCGAGATGGGCACGCAGCCCCATGCTGCTGCTGGTTCCGTTGATCGCGGCGATGCGGTCGAGCCAGACGCCGGTGGGCTGGTTCGAGACGCGGGTGCCACCGGGTTCGGCGGCGGCCTTCGCGGACCACTCCGGGTTCACGTACACCTTGGCGCCGGAGTACGGGTTGTCGACGCGGGTACCGGAGCCGCCGCCGTTGCCACCCCCGCCACCACCGCTGCCGGTGCCGTCGTCGACGTTGCAGGTCACGCCGTCGAGGGTGAAGGAGGCCGGAATCGCGTTCGTGCCGCTGTAGGTCCCGTTGAACCCGAAGCTGACCGAACCGCCCGTCGCCAGCGCGCCGTTGTAGGACTCGTTGCTGGCGGTGACGGCGGTGCCGCTCTGGGTGAGCTTGGTGTTCCAGTAGCTGCTCACCTGCTGGTTTCCGGCGTACGACCACTTCACCGACCAACTCGACTTCGCCGCCGAGTTGTTGGTGACCGTGACGGCGGCGGTGAAGCCGGAGCCCCAGTCGTTCTGGATCTTGTAGTCGACGGTGCAGGGAATCGCGGAGATCGCCGCCTCCGCGGCCGGGGTCACGGCGACCGCCGGCCCGGACACCCCGGCGACGAGCGCCAGGGCGGCGAGAACCGCTGTTCTGGTACGACTCATGAGTGCGGGTTCCTTCTTCTTCGGTGGACGTGCTTCTTCGGTGGAGGTGCTTCTTCGGTGGAGGTGCTTCTTCGGTGGAGGTGGTTACGGGTTGATGGCCCGCAGGTGGTCGCGCAGTCCGACGCCGTACGCCGTGGGCGTACCGCTGTAGTCGGAGATCAGAGAGGGGCCGGAGGAGCAGTCCCAGGTGTTCCAGGTCCAGCCCAGGTAGGAGAGGCCCCGGTCGTCGAACCACTTCATGACCTGGTCGACGAACGCGTGCGAGCAGGTGTTCTCGCCGATCTCGCCGGCGACCAGCGGAACCTGGGCCGCGACCGGGGCGAGGGTGGAGTTCCAGCAGCTCTCACTGGCGCAGGTGTTGAAGTTGTAGCCGTGGTAGGCGGCGACGAGGTTGCCGGCCGGGTCGGTGGGCTTGTACGTCAGCCACTGGCTGAGGTCGTTGGAGTACGCGAGCCCGCCGATCATGATGACGTTCCTGGCGCCGGCGCCCCGGATGCCGTCCACCAGGTCCTGCATCCCGGCGACCTCGTAGCCGATGCCCGGGCAGGTGCCGCCGTCCCGCCAGCACTGCCAGGCCTGGGTGGCCGTCGAGGCCGCCCGGTCCGGGTAGGGCTCGTTGAACAGGTCGAAGACGGCCGCCTGGTCGTCCTTGAAGGTGCCGGCCACCGAGGACCAGAAGGACGGGCTGTACTGCGCGTCCGGCATCGGTTTCTGGCAGGTGGCGTGCACGTCGGAGCAGCCGGCCGAGTTTCCGGTGTACTGCCCGTAGGACCAGTGGAGTTCGAGGATCGGCGTGAGGCCGTGCGACTCGACCCGGGCCACCAGGTCCTTCACCGCGTTGATGTAGTTGGCGCCCGCGTACTCGGGTTTGACGTTGGACAGGCCGAGCCAGCACTCCTCGTTGAGCGGGATGCGGACGGCATCGGCCTTCCAGTCGGCGATCGCCTTGATCGCCGCGTCGTCCACCGGGCCGTCCCAGATGCCGTAGCCCTGCACGCACATGAACTCGCCGCCGGAGCGGTTCACGCCGAGGAGGCGGTGGGCCGTGCCGGCGGCGTCCACGAGCTTGGTCCCGGAGACGTGCAGGGCCGGGGCCGACCCGGTGGCGGGCGGCTCGGTCGGCGTCGGGGTCGGCGTGGGTTCGGAGGCGACGTTGCACGTCGTGCCGTTGAGCCTGAACGCCGTCGGTACGGCGTTGCTCCCCGCCCAGGAGCCGAGGAACCCGGCGCTGACGCTTGCGCCGGTGGCGAGGGAGCCGTTCCAGCTCTCGTTGACGGCGGTGACCGTCGTACCGGACTGGGACCACTTGGCGTTCCAGCCCTGGGTGACCTTCTGGCCGTTCGCGAAGTCGAAGCCCAGGCTCCAACTGCTCATGGAGGCGATGTTGTTGGTGATGGTCACGGAGCCCTGGAAACCGGTGTCCCACTGGCTGGTGACCGCGTACTGCACGGTGCAGGCCGGCGTCGCACCGGACGCCGACACCACCGGCACCAGTGCGGCCCCGACGAGGGCGACCGCACCGGTGACGGCTAAAAGAACTGAACGCGGGGGGTGTCGCATGAGCGACTCCTTGCAGCTCGGGCGCGTCGTGACGGACGCGTCGACTGAACGGAATCGCTCCCACTGGTGCGAAGGAAGGTAGCGCCAAGTGCGGGCAAAGAACAGGGGCGTTGCTTGACTTTCCTCAGCGGGGTCCGTCGAATCTTTTCGACTCTTCAACGGCCTTGACCGCACCATGCCACGTCTCCACTATGGGAGCGCTCCCACTGGTTCAAGCCTTGACTTCTCCCCGAGCCGCAAGCGCAAGGAGGAACCAGCACATGCGACCCGGATATGCCCTGCATCCCGGGCGGAGGCGCCGAGCCGTGCGACGGTTGTGGACGGCCGTCGTCGCGGCCCTCGCCCTGCCGCTGTCCATGCTCGCGACGGGCACGACTCCCGCCCAGGCGGCGACCGTTCAGTGCAGCGTGGACTACAAGACCAACGACTGGGGCACCGGCTTCACGGCCGACCTCACCCTCACCAACCGCGGTACGGACGCGATCAACGGCTGGACGCTGACGTACGCGTACACCGGCAACCAGAAGCTGGTCAGCGGCTGGAACGGCACCTGGTCCCAGTCCGGCACCTCGGTCACCGTGCAGAACGCTTCGTACAACGGCACGATCGCGGCCGGCGCGGCGGTGTCGACCGGCGCCCAGTTCTCGTACACCGGCAGCAACGCGGCCCCGACGGGCTTCGCGATCAACGGCACGACCTGTGCCGGCGCACACCAGCCGCCCATCACCGTGCTGACCAGCCCGAGCGCGGGCGCGGTCTACACCCAGGGCGCCGCGGTCCCGCTGGCGGCGACCGCGGCGGCGGCCGACGGCGCGACGATCAGCAAGATGGAGTTCTACGACGACACCACGCTGCTGGGCACCGACACGTCGGCGCCGTACTCGCTCTCGGTCTCCAGCTTGACCGTGGGCAGTCACTCCCTGGTGGCGAAGGCGTACGACAGCCTGGGCGCGTCCGCGTCCTCGACACCGGTGGGCATCACGGTCGCCTCGGGTCCCGCGGTGGTGGCCTCACCGGCCCAGCTGGGCATCCAGCAGGGCGCGACCGGCCGGTTCGGGGTGAGCCTGTCGAAGCAGCCGACCGCCGACGTGACGGTGTCGGTGGCCCGCACGGCCGGCAACACCGGCCTTTCGGTGAGCGCCGGATCGTCGCTCACGTTCACGCCCTCCAACTGGAGCACCGCGCAGAACGTGACGGTGGCCGCGGACTCCGCCGGTACCGGCACCGCGACCTTCACGGCGTCGGCGACCGGCTACACCGGCGCCACGGTCACCGTGACCGAGCTGGCCGCGTCGAGCGCGTACGACGCGCGGTTCCTGGACCTCTACGGGAAGATCACCGACCCGGCGAACGGCTACTTCTCCCCCGAGGGCATCCCCTACCACTCGGTCGAGACGCTGATCGTCGAGGCTCCGGACCAGGGCCACGAGACCACGTCGGAGGCGTACAGCTACCTTCTCTGGCTGCAGGCCATGTACGGCAAGGTCACCGGCGACTGGTCCAAGTTCAACGGCGCATGGGCTCTCATGGAGAAGTACATGATCCCGACCCACGCCGACCAGCCGACCAACTCCTTCTACAACGCGTCCAAACCGGCCACGTACGCACCGGAGCTGGACACGCCGAACGAGTACCCGGCGAAGCTGGACACGTCGGTGCCGGTGGGATCGGATCCGATCGCCGCCGAGCTGAAGTCCGCATACGGGACGGACGACGTGTACGGCATGCACTGGCTGGAGGACGTCGACAACGTCTACGGCTACGGTGACACGCCGGGCGGCGGGTGCGAGGCGGGGCCGACCGCGGACGGTCCGTCGTACATCAACACCTTCCAGCGCGGTCCACAGGAGTCGGTGTGGGAGACGGTCCCGCAGCCGACCTGCGACGCCTTCAAGTACGGCGGGACGAACGGGTACCTGGACCTGTTCACCGGCGACTCGTCCTACGCCAGGCAGTGGAAGTACACGGACGCCCCGGACGCCGACGCGCGTGCGGTGCAGGCCGCGTACTGGGCGGACGTGTGGGCGAAGGAGCAGGGCAAGGGCGGCGACGTCTCCGCGACCGTCGGCAAGGCGGCGAAGATGGGCGACTACCTGCGCTACGCCATGTACGACAAGTACTTCAAGAAGATCGGCAACTGCGTGGGCCCGACGACCTGCGCGGCCGGCACCGGCAAGGACGCCTCGGACTACCTGCTCTCCTGGTACTACGCGTGGGGCGGGGCGACCGACAGCAGTGCCGGATGGGCGTGGCGGATCGGCTCCAGCCACGTGCACGGCGGCTATCAGAACCCGTTGGCCGCCTACGCGTTGAGCTCGTACGCCGACCTGAAGCCCAAGTCGGCCACGGGTCCGGCGGACTGGGGCACGTCCCTGACCCGGCAGCTGGAGTTCTACCGCTGGCTGCAGTCGTCCGAGGGCGCCATCGCGGGCGGTGCGACCAACAGCTGGCAGGGGCGGTACGCGAGCCCGCCGTCCGGTACGTCGACCTTCTACGGCATGTACTACGACTGGGAGCCGGTCTACCACGACCCGCCGTCCAACCAGTGGTTCGGCTTCCAGGCCTGGTCGATGGAGCGGGTCGCCGAGTACTACCAGCAGACCGGCAACGCCACGGCGAAGACGATCCTCGACAAGTGGGTGGCGTGGGCGCTGTCCAAGACCACGATCAACCCGGACGGGACGTATCTGGTCCCGTCGACGCTCCAGTGGTCGGGGCAGCCCGACACCTGGAACGCGTCGAGTCCCGGTTCCAACAGCGGACTTCACGTCACGGTCTCCGACTACACGAACGACGTGGGCGTGGCCGCCGCGTACGCGAAGACGCTGACGTACTACGCCGCCAGGTCCGGTGACGCGACGGCGAAGTCGACGGCCAAGGCGCTGCTCGACGGCATGTGGAACAACTACCAGGACAGCCTGGGGATCGCGGTGCCGGAGACGCGGGCCGACTACAACCGCTTCGACGACAGCGTGGTCGTGCCGAGCGGATGGAGCGGGAAGATGCCGAACGGGGACGCGGTCAACTCGTCGTCGACGTTCGCGTCGCTGCGGAGCTTCTACCAAAACGATCCCGCATGGTCGAGGATCCAGAGCTATCTGGCGGGCGGGGCCGCGCCTGTCTTCACGTATCACCGGTTCTGGGCCCAGGCGGACATCGCCTTGGCCATGGGGTCGTACGCGGAGCTTCTCGAATAGCCCCCGCCGGGCGCTCCGCGGGGTGGGCCGTGTTCGACTGCGGGTCCGTTGTGGCTGGTCGCACCCGCGCGGCGGTAGCCGCATGTCAAACGCAGTCCCGCGCCCCTTTCGGGGCGCGGTGGGCACCGCTTCTTCCGGGGAACCGTCCGAAAGAGCTCTGCGTGCGTGGCCCCGCCACCTGACGGCGGGGCCGACCGGCCGGGCGACCCCCACCCGCACAGGGGGTCGCCCGGCATCTCTCACACCCGACAGAAAGCGCTTGCCCCGGAAGGGAACCCCCGTGCGAAGAACCCGCATCCTCACCGCCGTACTCGCCCTCGCGGCCGGTCTGCTCGCGGGCACCCCGCCCGCACTCGCCGCGCATGACACCGCGCACGTCGCGGTCGCCGCCGACACCTACACCTGGAGCAACGCCCGGATCGACGGCGGCGGATTCGTCCCCGGGATCGTCTTCAACCGCACCGAGAAGAACCTCGCCTACGCCCGCACCGACATCGGCGGCGCCTACCGCTGGCAGGAGACGACGAAGACCTGGACGCCGCTGCTGGACTCGGTCGGCTGGGACGAGTGGGGTCACACCGGTGTGGTGAGCCTGGCCTCCGACCCCGTCGCCCCGGACAAGGTGTACGCGGCCGTCGGGACGTACACCAACAGCTGGGACCCGACGAACGGCGCGGTACTGCGGTCCGCGGACCGGGGCGCGAGCTGGCAGAAGACCGACCTGCCCTTCAAGCTGGGCGGCAACATGCCGGGCCGGGGCATGGGCGAGCGGCTGGCGATCGACCCGAACAGGGACAGCGTGCTGTACCTGGGCGCGCCCAGCGGCAAGGGGCTGTGGCGGTCCACGGACTCCGGGGTCACCTGGTCGCAGGTGACGAACTTCCCCGACGTCGGTAATTACGTGCAGGATTCGACCGACACCACCGGGTACGCCTCCGACAACCAGGGCATCGTGTGGGTCACCTTCGACGAGTCGACGGGCACGGCCGGTTCGGCGACGAGGACGGTCTACGTCGGGGTCGCCGACAAGGACAACGCGGTGTACCGCTCCACCGACGCGGGCGCGACCTGGACCCGGCTGGCCGGCCAGCCCACCGGGTACCTCGCCCACAAGGGCGTGCTGGACGCGAAGAACGGCTACCTCTACCTCGCCTACAGTGACAAGGGCGGCCCCTACGACGGCGGCAAGGGCGGGCTGTGGCGGTACGCGACGGCGACCGGTACCTGGACGAACATCAGCCCGGTGGCGGAGGCCGACACGTACTTCGGCTTCTCCGGCCTGACGGTCGACCGGCAGCACCCCGGCACGGTGATGGCGACGGCGTACAGCTCCTGGTGGCCGGACACCCAGCTCTTCCGCTCCACGGACAGCGGGGCGACCTGGACGAAGGCCTGGGACTACACGTCGTACCCGAACCGCTCGAACCGGTACACGATCGACGTCTCGTCCAGCCCCTGGCTGACCTTCGGCGCCAATCCGTCGCCGCCCGAACAGAGCCCGAAACTGGGGTGGATGACGGAGTCGCTGGAGATCGACCCGTTCAACTCGGATCGGATGATGTACGGGACGGGTGCGACGCTGTACGGCACCGAGGATCTGACGAAGTGGGACAGCGGGGGCCAGTTCACGGTCAAGCCCATGGTGCGGGGGCTGGAGGAGACGTCGGTCGCCGACCTGGCCGCTCCCCCGTCCGGTGGCGCCCAGCTCTTCAGCGCGCTGGGTGACATCGGCGGCTTCCGCCACACGGACCTGACCAAGGTCCCGTCGATGATGTACACGTCCCCCGCCTTCACGACCACGACGAGCCTGGACTTCGCCGAGTCGAACCCCAACACCGTGGTCCGGGTGGGGAATCCGGACTCCGGCCCGCACATCGCGTTCTCCACGGACAACGGCGCCGACTGGTTCGGCGGGACGGATCCTTCGGGGGTGAGCGGTGGCGGCACGGTCGCCGCCGCCTCGGACGGGAGCCGGTTCGTGTGGAGTCCGGCGGGGACCGGCGTGCGGTACACGACCGGTTTCGGCTCGTCCTGGTCGGCGTCGAGCGGAATCCCGGCGGGCGCGGTCGTCGAGTCCGACCGCGTCGACCCGAAGACCTTCTACGGCTTCGAGTCCGGCCGTTTCTACGTCAGTTCGGACGGCGGCGCGACCTTCACGGCGTCCGCGGCGACGGGTCTGCCGAGCGGTGACAGCGTACGCTTCAAGGCGCTGCCGGGGACGAAGGGCGACGTGTGGCTGGCGGGCGGAGCGGCGGACGGCGCGTACGGCCTGTGGCACTCCACCGACGGCGGCGCGGCCTTCACCAAGCTCGCGAACGTCGACCAGGCCGACACGATCGGCTTCGGCAAGGCAGCACCGGGAGCCTCGTACCAGACCCTGTACACGAGCGCGAAGATCGGCTCGGTGCGCGGCATCTTCCGCTCCACGGACGAGGGCGCGAGCTGGACCCGTGTCAACGACGACGCCCACCAGTGGGGTTGGACGGGCGCCGCCATCACCGGCGACCCCCGCGTCTACGGCCGGGTGTATGTCTCGACGAACGGCCGGGGCGTGATCTACGGCGACACGTCCGACACCGGCGGAGGCGGCGGGGACGGTGGCGGAGGCACCGGTCCCACACCCTCCGGCGCCTGCACGGTCGCCTACACCGTCACCAACCAGTGGACGGGCGGCTTCCAGGCGGACGTCAGGCTCACCAACACGGGCTCCGCGGCATGGAGCGGCTGGTCCCTCGGCTGGTCCTTCCCCGGCGGCCAGACCATCGGCCAGCTCTGGAACGCCGACTGGACCCAGTCCGGCGCAGCCGTGACGACCAGGAACGTCGGCTGGAACGGCACGGTGGCGGCCGGCTCCTCCGTCTCCTTCGGCTTCACCGGCACCTGGAGCGGCTCCAACGACAGACCCACGGCGTTCAAGCTGGGCGACCGGACCTGCACGGTCGCCTGACCGACCGAGGGCGCGTGCCGCACCGGGCACGCGCCCTCTGCTGTCAGGGTGGCGTTCGTCGGCTGCCGCTTGAGGACGAGGTCGAGCCGGCCGTCGCCGACGGAGGCGTCGTTGGCCTCGTAGGTGTAGAGACGCCGTCGGGGTCGGTGCCGAGCCAGCGCCAGCTGACCAGGTTCCAGGCGTCGGTGTGGACGCTGACCACGCCCCGGTCGAGGGCCTCGACCCGGCGGGCGGTGGCCGCTGCGGCGCTGGTCGAGGAGAGGGCGGTGAGACCGGCGGCGATCAGGGCGGCCACGGCGGTCAGGGCGGTCAGGACGGCGGCACGGCTTGCGCTGCGGGTGCTGCACGTGGGGTACCTTCCGGGAGTCGGACGGGTTCCTCTGTCAGTCGGCGCCACCCGCCTCGCGGTCGCCGTACCTTTCGGCCAGTTCGGCGATCGTTCGAGCCATGCGTGCGCGCAGCTCGGGCGGGCCCAGGACCTCGATGTCCGTGCCCAGGCGCAGGAACTCTGCGACCGCGTGGTCGGCCGACTCGACGGGGACCCGGGCCACGGTCCAGGCATCGCCGTCCGGGGCGCCGGCCGGCACCGCCCTGGGGAGCGTCACTCCCGGCGCCAGCCGGACCAGGGCCTCGCCGCCGTCGCCGTACAGCCGGGCGTGGAAGCCGCGTTGGTACGCGGTCCAGTGGGCGGCCAGGCCGAAGCCCTCCGGGCGACTGAACTCCTCGTCCAGAAGGGTCAGTTCGAGGATCTGGTCGACGCGGTAGGTGCGCGGTCCGGGGGCCGCCACGACGTACCAGCGGCCCGCCTTGAGGACCAGTCCGTACGGTTCCAGGCGGCGCCGCACATCGGTCGGCTCGCGCCAGCGGCGGTACCGGACGTCCAGGGCAAGGCCCTTCCAGACCGCTTCGGCCACCGCCGGGAGGTACGGCGCCTCGTCGGCGTCCGCGTACCAGCCGGGGGCGTCGAGGTGGAACCGGCCGCTGATCCGGTCGGCGTGGGCGCGCAGCTCCGGCGGCAGGGCGGCGCGGACCTTGAGCTGGGCGGCGGCCAGGACCGGGCCGAGCCCGAGGTCGGCGGCGGGGCCGGGAACACCGGCCAGGAAAAGGGCCTCGGCCTCCGCCGTGGTGAGACCGGTGAGGCGGGTGCGCCAGCCGTCGAGGAGGCGGTAGCCACCGGCGTGTCCCGCGTCGCCGTACAGCGGGACGCCGGCCGCGCTCAGGGCCTCGACGTCCCGGTAGACCGTGCGAGCGGACACCTCCAGCTCCGCGGCGAGCTGGGCGGCGGTCATCCGGCCCCGGGTCTGGAGCAGGAGGAGGATGGAGACGAGCCGGCTGGACTTCACCCTCCCAGGATCCCCGGCTCCACTGACAGAAGGTGTCAGTGGAGCGGGCCTAGCGTCACGTCCATGAGCTTCACGGAGAAACTGCTGACCGTGCCGCCGCCGATCACGGTGGCCGGCCGGCGCGTCAAGCGCTACCACGTCACCGCCGATCCCGCGGGCATCGCGCCCGACATCGAGGAGGCGGCGTACGCGATCCTCCCGGAACTGCTGCCGGAGCCGGACGGCACCCCGCCGGCGACCTTCGTGGTCCTGCACCGGGGCGGGGACAGCGGCGCCTACCTGAACGCGTACAGCTGGGTGTGGGACAACGTGCTCCACTTCCGGTGCGCCGCGGCGGGCCAGCCGGTGCTGGGCTGTCCGGACAAGGACCCGGCCCACTTCGTCGAGCCCGGCGTGCCGTGGATCGGCTGCGTCTGGGAGCTGCCGCCGATCCAGCACGAACGGGACGCCTGGGTACGGCACCTGCTCACGCCCGAAGTCCCCGATCTGGAGGCTTACCTGGCCGACTCCCTGCCCGAAGGAACCACCGGAGGCCGCGCGTGAGCACCCCGAACGACTTCGACTTCTTCCACGGCGACTGGGAGGTCCGCAACCGCCGCCGTACCGACTTCCTCGATCCGGGCAGCGCATGGGCGGAGTTCCCCGGCGTCAGCCGCTGCCGGCCGCTGTTCGACGGTGCCGCGAACGTCGACGAGATCGACATGCCGTACCTGGGGGCGAAAGGCGTGACCCTGCGGCTCTTCGACCGGGCGACCGGACAGTGGTCGCTGAACTGGGCGGCGAGCCGGAGCGGGAAGCTGTTCCCGCCGGTCGTCGGGCGGTTCGACGGCGGCCGCGGGGAGTTCTACGGCGACGACACCCACGACGGTGAGGACGTACGGGTGCGGTTCGTGTGGTCGGGGGTCTCCCCCAGCGGCGCGCGCTGAGAGCAGGCGTTCCCGGTGGACGGCGGGGAGACCTGGGTGACCGACTGGACGATGGACTTCAGCAGGCCGCCGGTTTCCTGAACGCCCGAACCGCGAAGCGGGGGTCGGGGCGGCGGCGGTCCTGGTCGGGCAGGGCCGCCAGCCGGTCGGCGAACCCGTCGGCGCGGGGGTCGTCGGGCGGGAGCATCGTGAACCAGCCGCGCCGCAGGTCGGCGAGGGTGGAACGGGGGCTGCGGCCCTGGCCGACGCCGGTGAAGGCGGCCTGTCCCGCGGGCAGCAGGCCGCTCGCCCGCGCGTACGCGCTCACCTCCGCGGCGGCGTCGGATGCCGGGCGGCGCGGGCGGGCGGCGAGGACGGCGTCGATGTCGCTGCCGACGTCGTGCGCCGCGGCCTTGTCGACGGTGGTCACGTACACCCCGCCGGGCCGCAGCACCCGCGCGCATTCGGCGACGATCGCGCGGACCCCGGTGCCGTCCGCTATGAGGTGGAGCAGCCAGACGGTCGTGACGGCGTCGAACGTGGCGTCGGGGAACGGGAGCCGACGGCTGTCGGCGAGCAGGACCGAGCCCGGCAGCCGGGCCGCCGCCAGCCGCGCCATGCCGGGTGCGCGGTCCGCGCCGGTCACCTGGAGCGCGGGGCGGGCGGCGGCGAGCCGGCGGGTGACGATGCCGGTGCCGCAGGCGAGGTCGAGGAGACGGCCGGGGCGGTCGGGGCGCTCACGGCGGTCTCCGTCCTCGGCGCTGCCGGCGCCGTCGGTACAACCGGCGCCGTCGGTGGTGTCGGTGCTGCCGGTGGTGTCGGGGATCAGGGAGAGGACGGCGTGGGCGGCCGCCTCGGCGCGGGCCTCGCCGCCGCGGGTCGCGTCGTAGGCCCCGGCTTCCTTGTCGTAGTCGAGCACATGGCTCAGTGTGCGCCGTGGCCTGGGGCGATGTCCTCCACCCTGTGGGCGAGTTCGAAGTCGTTGGCAGTGACGGCGCCGCCCACGCTGTGGGTGTTCACCGTCAGGGTGACGGTGTTGTAGCCGAGGGTGAGGTCGGAGTGGTGGTCGAGTTCGTCCTGGATGCGGGCGATGTGCACGACCAGGGCGGTGGCGGCGAAGTGCGAGTCGAGCCGGTAGACGCGGGCGAGCCGGTCGGTGGCCAGCGACCAGCCGGGCAGCTCGGCGAGCCGGTCCTCGATCTCCTTCTGCGACAGCGGTGCGACGGCCATGGTGCGGCTTCCTTCCCGGGGACCGGCGAGTGGCGTACGTGCCGTCAGCCTGCCACGAACAGGCCTTCCGGGCGGCGAGGACGGTCGCGTGTCCGGGTCCTCGGCTACGGTCGTCGGCATGACCCTTGCCGCCTCCGGCCCCGCCGCGTCCCGCACCGCCCCCGACGGCCAGGGCGTCGGCCCGCTGCTGCGCGCGTGGCGGGAGCGGCGGCGGGTGAGCCAGCTGGAGCTGGCACTGCGTGCCGACTCCTCGGCCCGGCACATCAGCTTCGTCGAGACGGGCCGGTCGCGGCCGAGCGAGGAGATGGTGCTGCGCCTCGCCGAGCACCTGGAGGTGCCGGTACGGGAGCGCAACGCGCTGCTGCTGGCGGCCGGTTACGCCCCGCACTACCCGGAGACCCCGCTGGACGACCCGGCACTGGACGCGCTGCGCGACGGCATGGAGCGGCTCATCCAGGGCTACGAGCCGTATCCGGCGCTGGTCGTGGACGCCACGTACACGGTGGTCGCCGCCAATCGGGGCATCGCCACGCTCCTGGAGGGCGTCCCGGAGTGGCTGCTCACGCCCGCCCCGAACGCGATGCGGCTGACCCTGCATCCGGAGGGGCTGGCGCCGCGCATCCGCAACCTGCGCGAGTGGCGCGGCCATCTGCTGGCACAGATGGAACGCCAGATCGCCCTGCACCGCTCCGATGCGCTGCGGGAGTTGTACGAGGAGGTCGCCGCCTATCCGGTGCCGGCCGGCGTGGACGACAGTGAACCCACCGAAGGGGTCGCGCACTTCGCTCTGCCGATGCGGATCGAGCACGCGGGGCGGGTGCTGTCGTTCGTGTCGTCGATCTCGACGTTCAACACGCCGATGGACGTGACGGTCGCCGAGCTGGCCATCGAGACGTTTCTTCCCGCGGACCCGGCCACCGCCAAGTACTTGCACTCGTTGGTAAGTTGACGGAAGTAGTTACCTCGACCAGGTGTGCGACGCGGCATCGCGTGACACACTGCTCCCCGTACTTGGGCACGTAGGGGAGGCGTGGCGTGAGTGAGCGGCGTGCTGCGCCCACAGTGGGGCAGGTCGTGCTCGGCAAGCGGCTGCAGGAGCTGCGCGAGGCGGCCGGCCTGGGCCGGGACGAGGCGGCGCGGGTGCTGCGGGTGGCGCAGGCGACCGTGCGGCGGATGGAGATGGCCGAGGTCGCGCTGAAGATCCCGTACATCCAGGTGCTGCTGGAGACGTACGGGGTGCCCGAGGGGGAGCAGGCCGCGTTCGTGCGGCTGGCCGAGGAGGCCAACCAGCCGGGCTGGTGGCAGCGGTTCCACGACGTGCTGCCGGACTGGTTCAGCCTGTACGTGAGCCTGGAGGGCGCCGCCCGGGTCATCCGCTCCTACGAGCCGCACTTCCTCCCCGGCCTGCTGCAGACCGAGGCGTACGCGCGGGCCGTGATGGAGGCCGGGACGATCGGCCACAGCGATCCCACCGCCGTCGAACGGCACGTGGCGCTGCGCATGACCCGGCAGCGGCTGCTGGAGCAGGACGACCCGCCCCACCTGTGGGTGATCATGGACGAGACGGTGCTGCGGCGTCCGGTGAGCACCGACTGCGCGGTGATGCGCGAACAGGTCGACAAGCTCCTCGCGTACAGCGCACGGGACCGGATAACCCTCCAGATCGCCGAGTTCGCGAGCGGCCCGCACCCGGGGACGTACGCGCCGTTCACCCTGTTCCGGTTCGCCGAGCCCGAGCTGCCCGACATGGTCTTCACCGAGTACCTGACCGGCGCCCTGTACCTGGACTCCCGTGACGAGGTCGGGGCACACCTGGAGGTCCTGGACCACATGACGGCCCGCGCGGCCTCGGCACAGCGGACCGAGGAACTGCTCCGCGAGTACCGCGCCACACTCTGATCTCGCGCCCCACTCCGATCTCGACACGGAATCTGATCCGAGGAGCACAGACTGTGACCGCACCCGAGCCCGCCCCGACCTCGATCGACACGAGCCGGCCGCATCCGGCGCGGGTGTACGACTGGTGGCTGGGCGGCAAGGACAACTACCCGGTGGACGAGGAGCTGGCCCGGCGGATCCTCGCCGTGGACGGCACCGTGCTGCGCGGGGCGCGGGCCAACCGCCGGTTCATGCAGCGGGCCGTGCGGACCGTCGCCGAGTCCGGCATCCGGCAGTTCCTGGACATCGGCACCGGCATCCCGACCGAGCCGAACCTGCACCAGGTGGCGCAGGGCGTGGCAGCGGAGTCGAAGGTGGTGTACGCGGACAACGACCCGATCGTGCTGCGCCATGCGGAGGCGCTGCTGCGGGGCACGGAGGAGGGCAGCACCGCGTACGTGCACGCCGACGTCCGTGACGTCGACACCCTGCTGGCCCGGGCCGCCGAGACCCTGGACTTCGGGGAGCCCGTCTCGCTGTCGCTGGTGGCGCTGACCCACTACCTCGACGACGACCCGGACGGAGACGACGTCTACGGCCTGCTGCGCAGGTACGTCGAGGCGCTCGCCCCCGGCAGCCACCTGATCCTCTCCCAGGTCACCCCGGACCTCAGCCCGGAGGCGATCGAGCAGGCGGCCGCGAACTTCCGGCGCAGCGGGACGCCGTTCCACCCACGTGCGCTCCCCGGGTTCTACCGGTTCTTCGAGGGGCTGGAGCTGCTCGGCCCGGGGGTGATCCCGGTCTCCGGCTGGCGCCCGGAGCCGGAGGACGTGGCCGTCCAGGCGGAGGGCATCGTGCCGGTGTACGGCGGTGTCGCCCGCAAGGCCTGACCCGTCCGGGCGCCCTGAACAGGTGCGTTCCCGTGCCCGCCCCTAGCGTCGAAGCAAAGGGCGAGCGAGGGAGCGGACGTGACCGACACGCGGACACCGCCGAAGGAGCCGGGCGCGGCGCTGCTGAGCGCCGCCCGGTTCTTCCGGCCCGGTACGCCCGCGCCGGATCTGCACAGCGTGGCCCTGACCGGCGGCCGGGAGGCGGACGCCTTCTACCGGGACCGCTGGAGCCACGACAAGGTGGTGCGCACCACGCACGGGGTGAACTGCACCGGCTCGTGCCGCTGGAAGGTGTACGTCAAGGACGGGATCATCACCTGGGAGACCCAGGAGACGGACTACCCGTCGGCCGGCCCCGACCGCCCCGAGTACGAGCCCCGCGGCTGCCCGCGCGGTGCCGCCTTCTCCTGGTACACGTACTCGCCGACCCGCGTCCGCCACCCGTACGTCCGGGGCGTGCTCCTGGAGATGTACCGGGAGGCGAAGCGGCGGCTCAGGGACCCGGTGCTGGCCTGGGCGGACCTCCAGAACGACTCCGAGCGCCGCCGCCGTTACCAGCAGGCGCGCGGCAAGGTCGGTCTGGTACGGGCGAGTTGGGACGAGGCGGTGGAGATCGTCGCCGCCGCGCAGGTGCACACGATCAAGGCGTACGGCCCGGACCGCATCGCCGGCTTCTCCCCCGTCCCCGCGATGTCGATGGTGTCGCACGCGGCGGGCGCCCGCTACCACTCCCTGATCGGCGCCCCGATGCTGTCGTTCTACGACTGGTACGCGGACCTGCCGGTGGCCTCGCCGCAGGTCTTCGGCGACCAGACGGACGTACCGGAGTCGGGCGACTGGTGGGACGCGGCCTATCTGATGATGTGGGGCTCGAACGTGCCGGTGACCCGCACCCCGGACGCGCCCTGGATGGCGGAGGCCCGCTACCGCGGCCAGAAGGTGGTGGTGGTCTCCCCCGACTACGCGGACAACGCCAAGTTCGCCGACGAGTGGCTGCACCCGCACCCCGGCACCGATGGCGCGCTGGCCCTCGCGATGGGCCACGTGATCCTCAAGGAGTTCTTCGTCGACCGTGAGACCCCGTTCTTCGCGGACTACGTACGGAAGTTCACCGACCTGCCGTTCCTGGTGACGCTCACCGAGCGGGACGGCGCGTACGTGCCGGACAAGTTCCTGCGCGCCACCGACCTCGGCCGGGAGGGCGAGGGCGCCGAGTGGAAGACGGTCGTCCTGGACTCGGTCTCGGGCCGCGCGGTCGTCCCGAACGGCTCGCTCGGCTTCCGCTGGACGGACTCCGGCAAGGGCCGCTGGAACCTGGAACTGGGCGACATCGAGCCGCAGTTGAGCCTGTACGGCAGTCAGATCGCGGCCGGGGTCGAGGTGCTGCTCCCCCGCTTCGACACGGACGGCGGCGACCACGGCCAGGGACACGGGGACGTGCTGCGAAGGGCGGTACCGGCGACCCGGCTGGGCGGCGCGGACGGACCCCTCGTCACCACCGTCTACGACCTCCTGCTCGCCCAGTACGGGGTGTGGCGCCACGGTCTGCCCGGCTCCTGGCCCACCCACTACGAGGACGCCGACGCCCCCGGCACCCCCGCCTGGCAGGAGCGGCACACCTCGGTCCCGGCCGCCAAGTGCATCAAGATCGCCCGGGAGTTCGCGCGGACCGCCGAACGCTCCAAGGGCCGCTGCATGATCCTGATGGGCGCCGGCACCAACCACTGGTTCCACTCCGAGACCATCTACCGCGCCTTCCTGGCCCTGCTCCAGCTCACCGGCTGCCAGGGCCGCAACGGCGGCGGCTGGGCGCACTACGTCGGCCAGGAGAGGTGCCGCCCGGTCACCGGCTGGGCCTGCCTGGCCTCCGCCAACGACTGGTCCCGGCCGCCGCGCCAGATGATCGGCACGGCCTACTGGTTCCTCAACACCGACCAGTGGCGCTACGACCGGTTCGGCGCCGACGTCCTGGCCTCGCCGCTCGGTGCGGGCAGGTTCGCCGGGATGACCGGCGCCGACTGCCTGGCGCTGTCGGCCCGCTCGGGCTGGATGCCGTCGTACCCGACCTTCGACCGCAATCCACTCGCACTCGGCGAGGTGTCCGGCGACCCCGTGACCCAGGCGGTGGCCGAACTCAGGGCCGGGACCCTGAAGTTCGCGTGCGAGGACCCGGACGCCCCGGAGAACTGGCCGCGCGTCCTGACCCTGTGGCGGGCCAACCTCCTCGGTTCGTCGGCGAAGGGCGCCGAGTACTTCACCAAGCACCTCCTCGGCACGCACTCCTCCCTGCGCGCCGAGGAGGCGTCCCCGGACCAGCGCCCCCGGGACGTGACCTGGCGGGACGAGGCACCCGAGGGCAAGCTCGACCTCCTGCTCTCCCTGGACTTCCGGCAGACCTCCTCCACCCTGTTGTCGGACGTGGTCCTGCCGGCCGCCACCTGGTACGAGAAGCACGACCTGTCCTCGACCGACATGCACCCGTACGTGCACTCCTTCACACCGGCCGTGGACCCGCCCTGGCAGGCGCGCACCGACTTCGACACCTTCAAGGCGCTCGCGGAGCGGCTGAGCGAGCTGGCCGTGCGCCATCTCGGCGTGCGCAGGGACCTGGTGGCCACGCCGCTGCAGCACGACACCCCGGGCGAGACCGCGCAGCCCGGCGGGGTGGTGCGGGACTGGAAGCGCGGGGAGTGCGAGCCGGTCCCCGGGCGGACCATGCCGAACCTGGTCGTGGTCGAGCGGGACTACCCGGCGGTCGGCGCCAAGTTCGCGGCGCTCGGCCCACTGGTGGAGCAACTCGGTCTGCCCGCGAAGGGAATCGCTCTCGAACCGGATCAAGAGGTCGCCCGGCTGCGGCAGTTGAACGGCACCGGATATCGGGACCGGCCCGCCCTCGACACGGCGGTGAAGGCGGCCAACGCCATCCTCGCGCTCTCCGGCACCACCAACGGCCGCCTCGCCACCCAGGGGTTCCGCACCCTGGAGCAGCGCACCGGGCAGGAGATGGCCCACCTGGCCGCCGAGCACGAGGGCAGGCGGGTCACGTACGCCGACACGCAGGCCGCGCCGGTCCCGGTGATCACCTCGCCGGAGTGGTCGGGCAGTGAGTCCGGCGGCCGCAGGTACACGGCGTTCACCCTCAACACCGAGCACCTCAAGCCCTGGCACACGCTCACCGGCCGCCAGCACTTCTTCCTCGACCACGACTGGATGCACGAGCTCGGCGAGGCGCTGCCCGTCTACCGGCCGCCGCTGGACATGAACAAGCTGTTCGGCGAACCGCGTCTCGGCCCAGACGGGCAGCAGGAGGTGACCGTCCGTTACCTGACCCCGCACAACAAGTGGTCGATCCACTCCGAGTACCAGGACAACCTGTTCATGCTCGCGCTCTCCCGGGGCGGCCAGAACATCTGGATGTCCCCGCAGGACGCGGACGCGATCGGGGTCGGGGACAACGACTGGGTGGAGGCGGTCAACCGCAACGGCGTGGTGGTGGCGCGGGCGGTCGTCTCGCACCGGATGCCGGCCGGCACGGTCTACATGCACCACGCCCAGGAACGCACGGTGGCCGTCCCGAGGACGGAGACCACCGGCATGCGCGGCGGCATCCACAACTCGCTCACCCGGCTCGTCCTCAAGCCCTCGCACCTGATCGGGGGTTACGCCCAGCTCTCCTGGGCCTTCAACTACCTGGGCCCCACGGGCAACCAGCGCGACGAGGTGACGGTGATCCGGCGCCGCGCCCAGGAGGTCGAGTACTGATGCGTCCGATGGCCCAGATCGCGATGGTCATGAACCTCGACAAGTGCATCGGCTGTCACACCTGTTCGGTCACCTGCAAGCAGGCGTGGACCAACCGGCGGGGCATGGAGTACGTCTGGTTCAACAACGTCGAGACCCGGCCGGGCCAGGGCTACCCACGCCGCTACGAGGACCAGGAGAGGTGGCGCGGCGGCTGGGAGCTGAACCGGCGGGGCGCGCTGAAGCTCAGGGCCGGCGGCCGGCTGCACAAACTCGCCGGGATCTTCGCCAACCCCAGGCTCCCGGAGATCAAGGACTACTACGAGCCCTGGACGTACGAGTACCGCAACCTCACCGACGCCCCGCTCGGCGACGACTACCCGGTGGCCCGCCCGGTCTCCCTGCTCGACGGCAAGCCCATGAAGATCGGGTGGTCCTCGAACTGGGACGACAACCTGGCCGGTGCCCCCGCCCACGGCGACCTGGACCCGATGGTCGAGCGAGCCCGCCAGCATGCCTCGGACAAAGTGAGGTTCGAGTTCGAGCAGACCTTCATGTTCTACCTCCCCCGCATCTGCGAGCACTGCCTCAACCCGTCGTGCGTGGCCTCCTGTCCGTCCGGGGCGATGTACAAGCGGACCGAGGACGGCATCGTGCTGGTCGACCAGGACCGGTGCCGGGGCTGGCGGATGTGCGTGACCGGCTGCCCGTACAAGAAGGTCTACTTCAACCACGCCACCGGCAAGGCCGAGAAGTGCACCCTGTGCCATCCGCGGATCGAGGTCGGCCTGCCGACGGTCTGCTCGGAGACCTGCGTGGGCCGGCTGCGCTACCTCGGGGTGGTCCTCTACGACGCCGACAAGGTGACGGCGGCGGCCGCGACCAAGGACGAGAAGGCGCTGTACGAGGCCCAGTTGAGCGTCTTCCTCGACCCGGAGGACCCGGCCGTGCGGCTGGCCTGCGCGGCGGCGGGCATCCCGGACGACTGGACGGAGGCAGCCCGCCGCTCCCCGGTCCACGCGCTGATCAGCAGGTACCGGGTGGCGCTGCCTCTGCACCCGGAGTACCGCACGCTGCCCATGGTCTGGTACATCCCGCCGCTGTCCCCCGTCGTGGACGCACTCTCCGAGACCGGCCACGACGGCGAGGACGCCGACAACCTGTTCGCCGCGATCGACACGTTGCGGATCCCGCTCGGCTACCTGGCCGAGCTGTTCACCGCGGGCGACCCCGCCCCGGTCCGCGCCTGCCTGGAGAAGCTCGCGGCGATGCGCTCCCACATGCGGGCGCTCAACCTGGGCGAGGAGCCGGACCCGGCGATCGGCTCCGCGGTCGGGATGCGGCCGGAGGAGATCGAGGCGATGTACCGGCTGCTGGCGGTCGCCAAGTACGAGGACCGGTACGTGATCCCGACGGCGGCCGTCGGCGACGCCCGCCGTCTGGAGGAGTCGGCGCTGCCGGACGGGTGCAGCCTCGACTTCGACGGCGGACCCGGCATGGGCGGCGACGGCCCGTTCGGCCAGGACTCGGGACGCAAACTGCTCCCTCTGGTGTCGGTGGAGAACTTCCACATCCTGCGCGGACGGCAGACCGCCGACACTCCCGACGAGGCGAAGGAGGACTGATGCCCTCGGACGCGGTGTTCTACCAGGCGGCGGCGCTCTGTCTGACCTACCCGGACGACGACTTCGTCGCCCGGCTGCCGCTGCTGCGCGAAGCCGCCCCGCAACTGCGGGAGTTCACCGACCACGCGACGGTGACCCCACCGCAGGAGCTGGCCGCGCACTACGTGCAGGTCTTCGACTTCAAGAACCGGCACAGCCTCTACCTCAGCTGGTGGCGGGACGGCGACACCCGCCGCCGGGGCATGTCCCTGGTCCGGTTCCAGGACATCTACAAGGCGTACGGCATGGAGTTCACCGGCGAGGAGCTGCCGGACTTCCTCCCCGCCGTCCTGGAGTTCACAGCCCGCACCGGCAACACCGACCTGCTCACCGAGCACCGCGACTGCCTGGCACAACTCCGCGGCCGGCTGACCGAGTTCGGTACCCCCTACGCGTGCGTCCTGGACGCGGTCTGCGCCGCCCTGCCGACCGCGGCCGGCGGAGTGCGCCCATGACCACCCTCCTGTGGGGCGCCCTGCCCTACATCGCCCTCGCCCTCCTGGTCGCCGGCCTCGTCTGGCGCCACCGCTACGACAAGCACGGCTGGACCAGCCGCTCCTCCCAGGTCTACGAGTCGAGGCTGCTGGACATCGCCTCCCCCGTCTTCCACTACGGCATCCTCTTCGTCCTGGCCGGCCATGTCGTCGGCCTGTTCGTCCCGGCGTCGTGGACCGGGTCGCTGGGCGTCGGCGAGCACACGTACCACCTGTTCTCCCTCTACGGCGGCACGCTCGCGGGCGTCCTCGCGGTGGCCGGCCTGGCCCTCCTCCTCTTCCGGCGCCGCACCCGGGCACCCGTCTTCCACGCCACGACGGCGAACGACAAGGTCATGTACCTGGTCCTGGTCGCCGCGATCGTGCTGGGCATGACGGCGAAGCTGAGCCACACCTCCGGCGACGGCTACGACTACCGCGCCACGATCGCCCCCTGGGCCCGCAGCCTCTTCGTCCTCCAGCCGAAGACAGCGCTGATGGCGGACGTCCCGGTCCTCTACAAGGTCCACGCGGTCATCGGCATGATCCTCATCGCCCTGGTCCCCTACACCCGCCTGGTCCACATGTTCAGCGCCCCGGTGCAGTACCTGTTCCGCCCGTACGTGGTGTACCGGTCGAGGGATCCCCGCCAGTTGGGCCCCCGCCCGGAGCGGAGAGGCTGGGAGACCACCCGCAACTAGCCCCTGCCACCCGCGACCAAACCTTCTACCGCCGCAACGGCGTTCTGCCACGACGGCGGAACCCGGCGGTGCCTCACCCGGCCGCACCCCTCTCGTCGTCCACGATCTCGGCGTCCACCACTCCCTCCTCCTCGGCTTGGGGCGCCCGCGGTTCTTCGGCCGAGCCGCCGGAGGCCGCCGCGTACATGGCCTGCCCCATCTGCTGGCTCACGCTCGCCAGCTTCTCCGCCCCCTGCCGCAGCTCGCCGGTGTCGGCGTCCCGCTCCAGCAGGGCCTTGAGCTCGGTGACCGCCGCCTCCACCTCGGCCTTGGTGGCGCCCGGCACCCGCTCCTCGTTCTCCCGGAGGAACTTCTCGGTCTGGTAGACGAGTTGCTCGGCCTGGTTCCGCGTCTCCGCGGCCTCGCGGCGCTTGCGGTCCTCCTCGGCGTACTGCTCGGCCTCCCGCATCATGCGGTCGATGTCGTCCTTGGGGAGGGCGGAGCCGCCGGTCACGGTCATCTTCTGTTCGCGGCCGGTCGCCAGGTCCTTCGCCGAGACGTGCATGATCCCGTTCGCGTCGATGTCGAAGGCCACCTCGATCTGGGGCACCCCGCGCGGTGCGGGCGGCAGGCCGGTGAGGTCGAAGACGCCCAGCTTCTTGTTGTACGCGGCGATCTCACGTTCGCCCTGGTAGACCTGGATGCCCACGGAGGGCTGGTTGTCGGCCGCGGTCGTGAAGATCTCCGAACGCCGGGTCGGGATGGTGGTGTTGCGCTCGATGAGCCTGGTCATGATGCCGCCCTTGGTCTCGATCCCCAGGGACAGCGGGGTGACGTCGAGCAGCAGCACGTCCTTGACGTCACCGCGGAGGACACCCGCCTGGAGGGCGGCGCCGACCGCGACCACCTCGTCCGGGTTGACGCCCTTGTGCGGGTCCTTGCCGGTGAGTTCGCGGACCAGGTCGGTGACGGCGGGCATCCGGGTGGAGCCGCCGACGAGGATGACGTGGTCGATCGCCGACACCTGCACGCCCGCGTCCTTGACGGCCTGGTGGAAGGGCTTCTTGCAGCGGTCCAGCAGGTCGGCCGTGAGCTCCTGGAACTGGGCTCGCGTCAGCTTCTCCTCCAGGTGCAGCGGCCCCTCCGCGGAGGCGGTGATGTACGGCAGGTTGATGGACGTCTCCGTCGACGACGACAGCTCGATCTTCGCCTTCTCGGCGCCCTCGCGCAGCCGCTGCACCGCCATCCTGTCGTTGCCGAGGTCGATGCCGTTCTGCCCCTTGAACCGCTTCACGAGGTACTCGACGATCCGCTGGTCCCAGTCGTCGCCGCCCAGGTGCGTGTCGCCGTTGGTGGCCTTGACCTCGATCACGCCGTCGCCGATCTCGAGGAGCGACACGTCGAAGGTTCCGCCCCCGAGGTCGAAGACGAGGACCGTCTGCTCCTCGCCCCGGTCCAGGCCGTAGGCGAGCGCCGCGGCCGTCGGCTCGTTGATGATCCGCAGCACCTTCAGGCCGGCGATCTCCCCGGCCTCCTTGGTGGCCTGCCGCTGGGCGTCGTCGAAGTACGCGGGTACTGTGATCACCGCGTCGGTGACGTCCTCGCCGAGGTAGGCCTCGGTGTCCCGCTTGAGCTTCTGCAACACCCGCGCCGAGAGCTCCTGGGCCCGGAAACGGGCGCCGTCGACGCTTCCGCTCTCCGGGAACCGCCACGCCGCGTCGCCCATGTGCCGCTTGACCGAGCGCGCGGTGCGGTCCACGTTGGTCACCGCCTGCCGCTTGGCGACCTCGCCCACCAGCACATCGCCGTTCTTCGCGAAGGCCACGACCGACGGGGTGGTCCGCGCCCCCTCGGCGTTGGCGACGACGGTGGGCTCACCGCCCTCCAGCAGGGCCACCACCGAGTTCGTCGTACCGAGGTCGATACCGACCGCACGTGCCATGTCCGTCCCCTTTCCACCCGGGCGCTTCCCCGACTCCAGCACAAAACTTGAGCGAGCTGTTGTCAATGCCGGGTACCCCGTGAACGACGCTGCCGCGCACCCCTCGGAAGAGGGGACGCGGCAGCGCGGCGGGCGGGACGGTCAGGCGAGCTTCGCGTCCAGGGTGATCGTGGTGCCGGCCAGGGCCTGGCTGACCGGGCAGTTCTTCTTGGCGTCCTCGGCGGCGGCGGCGAAGCCCTCCGCGTCCAGCCCGGGGACGGTGCCCTCGACGGTCAGGTGGATGCCGGTGATGCCGGTGCCCGGCTGGAAGGTGACGTCGGCGTTGGTGACCAGCTTGGTGGGCGGGGTGCCGGCGCCGGTCAGGGCGTGCGACAGCGCCATGGAGAAGCAGCTGGAGTGGGCGGCCGCGATCAGCTCCTCGGGGCTGGTCCTGCCGTTCGCCTCCTGGGAGCGCGAGGCCCACGTGACGGGCTGCTCGCCGATACCGGAGGAGTCGAAGGTGATGACACCGTTGCCCTCGGTGAGGCTGCCTTCCCAGACGGTGTGTGCGGTGCGCGTGGTAGCCACGGTTGTTCCTTTCGGCGATGAAGGCGAATGAACCGGTTCGCTCGCCCCCATCCGATCACATCAGAGCTCAGCGCACCCGGAAGACCGGCCCACGGGGAGTGAACGGCAGGCGGCGTCCGTCCGGGATCAGATAGGCGTGCTCGCGGCGGACCCGCAGGACGTCGCACCAGCCGTCGGTGATCACCAGGACCGGCGCGGTGGGCGGGAAGTCGTCGGCGCGCTGGAGCAGGTCGATGCCGGGCTGCAGGACGGTGCCGCCGCGGCCGTGCACGCGGACCCGGCCGGCGATCTCGGTGGTCGGGAGATAGCCGGCGTCGTGGGGCGCCGCGTCGCAGAAGACGACGCGTGCGGCCGGTACGTCACGGGCCTCGGCGTAGGAGGCGATCGCGCCGAGGGCCTTGCCCAGCAGGGTGCGGTCCATGGAGCCGGAGGTGTCGAGGACCACGCCGAAGGTGCACCGGGCGACCTCCTCGGGCGGGAAGTACCGGCCGGCGCGCGGGATGTCCGGGGTGGACGACTGCCGGCGCGAGGAGCGGGCGTACGAGCGCACGGCCTCCGGGCGCGGCACGAACTCGTCGAACCAGCGGGCCAGTCGGGCGTCCCACGGCAGTGGCGGATGGCTGAGCGCGCGGATCTCCTCGACCAGGCCGCCGGGCAACAGGCCCCGGTCCTGCGTCTGGTGCAGGTCGAGTCCCTGGCAGAGGCCCCGGCGGTAGAACTCGTCGAGGTCCACGTACGCGCCGGGCGGCCCGAGCGGCGCGCCCAGCACGTCGCCACGCCCCTTGCCGCGCAGCGTGGCGAGCCGCCGCATCCTCCTCAGGTCGACGGCGATCCGGTCGTACACCTCCTCGGCCGACAGCCCCTTCAACTCGGCGTCGTACAGCAGCCCTTCGGGCATCGCGCCGACGCGCATCTCGACCAGCCAGCCGTTGATGACGTAGTCGCAGGCGATGTTGAAGAGGTACGGGTCGCGGGCGCCGAGGCGGTCGCCGTGGCGCAGGGCGGCGTGCAGCATCTCGTGGGCGAGGACGAACCGCCACTCCTCGTCGTCCATCGTCCGCAGCGGGTTGACGTAGATCTCGCCTGCCTCGGGGTTGACCGCGGCGACGGCGATGTCGTGGGCGCGGGCCAGTTCGGCGTCGGCGACCAGTGTGATGCCGGCCGCGATGCCGCCGAGCAGCGGGTAGGAGGAGACGAACCAGCTCAGCGCCCGTTCCCAGGGACGCCGCGGGGTCGGCGGCCCTGACATGGAGGTGCGGCGGCCGCCGGCCAGGTCCATCGCCCGGGACATGGTGCGGGTCAGCGCGTGCGCGAAACCGACCTGCCAGTCGGGGACCTGACCGGCCCACTTGCTCCAGGAGAGGAGGAGCTGGTCGGGCTCACCGCCGTTCGTCCCGCCGCGCTCGTACGCGGCCGGGATGCCGCCGGTCCGGCGCCAGCCGGCGGCGAGCCGCTCCTCGTCGCCCTCCGGGTAGGAGGCGGGCAGGTGGTCGGGGGCCTCACCGATCGGGAAGGTCTGCAGGAAGCGGTTGACGACGGCGCAACGGGCGGCGAGGTCGTAGCGGTCGGGCTGGGCGCGCGGCCCGGTGGCGGCCGGGAGGTGCCCGAAGCCGAGATGGATGGTGCAGTGCGCCAACGCCCAGGCCCACTCGGCGGGTTCGGCACGCCGGGTGGCGTGCGCGTGCAGCACCCCATCGGAGTCGGCCCGTACCAGCCCGTCCCGGGGCCCGAGTTCGCACTTCTCGTGCCGACAGATCGTGAACTCCACTGCCCGCAGGGCGGGGTTGGCGCGCAGCAGCTCGACGCCGGCCGCGAAGTTCTCGGCGGCCGGGTCCTGCTTCTTGCGCGCGGCGGCGGCTCGGCTCATCGCCGGGCCTCCACCAGCCGGGGCATGTCCCGGGCCGCCTCGATCAGGAACCAGGCGGGCAGGACCGGGTTGCCGTCGGCGTCGGAGGCGATGACGGTCTGGGCGACCTCGACGGAGATCTCCGCCAGCTGCACGAGCAGCGACTTGGCCCGGTACGCGGTCTGCCGGCCGTTCGCCGACATGTGCTCCTTGTCGGCGGGCAGTTCCTTGACCAGCCGCCCCCGGAACGACTCGGCGAGGTAGTACAGCAGGTCGCGGTCCTCGATCCGGGACGGCCACCCCGCGTCCCCCTTCAGGACCGCCTCGATCCCGAACCGGCTGCGCACGATCTTGACGTATCCGCAGAAGGCGGTGGCGTGCGCAGGGGTCAGCGTGCCGTGTGCCAGGACCTTCAGCGTCTCCTCGTCCAGCTCGCGCCCGAAGGAGTGCAGGGCGTCGGAGAGCATGTGCCAGGAGCGCGGTGTGGAGAACGGCTCCTCGGTCTTCGGCGGCTTGGACCACAGGTGGTCGGGCCGGTCGGTGAGGTGGTCCAGGATCCACGGGTGGATGCCGCCCGCCGCCGCCCAGGCGAGCCAGTCGTGCGCGGAGGCCTCCAGGTGCACGTGGGCCAGCCGGTTGACGAGCGCGGAGGCGATGGGCCGGGCGAGCGCGTTGTCGGTGGCCCGGTTGCCGGCGCCGATGACGATCGAGCCCTTGGGCAGCTCGTAGTTCCCGATGCGCCGGTCGAGGATCAGCGAGTAGAACGCCTTCTGCACGTCGGGGGTGGCCGCGTTCAGCTCGTCGAGGAAGAGACAGTAGGGCTCGTCCCGGGCGATCGACTCGGGCGGGCAGAACACCGACCGCCCGTCCCGGATCTGCGGAACCCCGATCAGGTCCTCGGGCGCGAGCTGCGTACCCAGCAGGCTCACGCACTCCAGCCCGAGCGATTCGGCGAACTCCCGCACCAGGGAGGACTTCCCGATACCGGGAGCGCCCCAGATGAACACCGGCCGCACGGTGGCGAGACCGAGCAGGAGTTCGGGGATACGGGAGGGCGTGACGGTCACGGCTGCCTGCAAGAGGCGGCTCCTTGGGGGTGTTCGAGGACTTTTGCGACTCGAACAGTGTGAGCCGGGAGCGAAGGGAACGCAGCCGATTTATCCGGGGCGCGGCCGGAGCGCCCCTTCAGGGGCGCTGGGGGTACCCCCGGCCGAAGGCTGGGGGAGGAACCGCGCGACCAACCCCCACCGGCCCGCAGTGAACGAACTACGCGGCCCTCTCCCCCTCCGCAGACAAGGGAACCTGCGGCCCGTCCGCCTCCCGGAGCCACCGCCGCAGCACCCCGTGCACCGCCTCGGCCCCCACCAGCTCCTCCCCCTCCGCCACCGGAGCGGAGACACAGACCGGCGACAACAGGAACGGCCGCCCCTGCGCGCCCCCCAACCCCCCGTGCGACCCGATCTGCTCCTCGAACGCCAGCACTTCCCCGCTCTCCGGGTCGTACCACGAGTTGACCATGATGTCGGCGGTGTGCGGGAAGGAGTGGGTCCGCCGTACGGCGTCGGCGGCGCCCGCCCCGAAGGCGGCCAGCGGCCCGGCGGCGCCGTCGAGCCGGTCGAGCGGTATCTCCGCGCCGTACGCGCCGAGCACCACCCCACCGTGCTCCGCGCTGCGCACCAGCAGGAACCCGACACCGGGATGGTTGGCGAGCGTCGGCAGCAGCGCGGGATGGCGCGCGTCGATCTCCTCCTTGGTCATCCGGTGCGGCACGTCCGGGAAGGAGACCAGCCCGAGGTTGCCGGAGGCGAGCACGATCGGCTCCGAGCGCCGGGTGGGCCGGTGCTTCTCGCCGCCCTCCTCGACCGGCCTGCGCAGCGCCGCGCGGACGGCGGCCCGCGCCTCCGTGCCGCTGTGGGTGCGCTCGGCCTTGCGCGGCACGTGCAGTCCGCAGCCGGCCCGGACCAGGTCGGCGAGGCCGAGGCCGTAGCGGGTGTGGAAGGTCTCGCCGGGGCTCTGGCCGTGGTCGGACAGGACGACGATCCGGTACTGCCGGGGGGCGTGTTCGGCGGCCTTCTCGATCAGGGCGAGGGCGCGGTCCAGGCGCTGCAGCACCTTCTCGGTGTCCCTGCTGTGCGGGCCGGAGTGGTGGGCGACCTCGTCGTAGGCGACCAGGTCGGCGTAGACGGCGCTGCGGCCGACGAGCAGGTCGCCCATGACCGCGGCGACGACCACGTCCCGCTCGACGACGGTCGCGAAGGCGCGGACGAAGGGGTAGAGGCCGCCGCGTTTGACGCGCGGGCGCTGCCTGCGGAGCCGGGCCGCGGTGGACTGGCCGATCTCGCGGCCGACCTCGGCGAAGAAGGAGAGCGCGGTGCGGACGGCGTTGGCCGGGTCGGCGAAGTAGGCGAAGTAGCCGGCGCGGGAACGGTTCTCCCGGCCGCGGCGGCGGGTGGCTATGGACAGGACGAGGGCCTGTTCGTCGGCGCCGCCGCTGAAGAGGTTGCCCCTGCTGGCGCCGTCCAGGGTGAGCAGTCCCCCGTCGGCGGTGCGCTCGACCGCCCGGCGCTGGAGTTCGGCGGCGCTGGTCGGCCGGTTGCAGACCATCACCTCCCGCTGCTCCTTCTCGTACCAGCGGAAGGCGGGGACGTCGAAGTTGGAGCCGTGCAGGATGCCCAGCTGGCTGGCGCCGGTCTGGCTGGACCAGTCGGTGCGCCACGGGGTGAGCCGGTGGGTGGGCCGCTCCTGCGCCGTTCCCAGCCAGCCGGCGACCGTCGGCATCAGGCCCTTGGCGACGGCGGCGGTGAGGACGTCGTGGCCGACGCCGTCGAGCTGGAGGAAGACGGTGCCGGGAGTGGCCGCGCAGGGCGGCTGGGATCTGCGGCGGCGGAGGGCGAGGCGGGAGAGCCGGTGGCCGTAGGCGTCGTCGTCGCGGACGGCGAGGGCACCGCCGGTGGCGGAGGCGACGGCGGACATCACGGCGGCCACGATCACGGCGGTCTCCGGCGCGGCCTCGCTCTGCCCGGAGGGGTTGATGCGCAGGGCGACGAGGAGGAGGGAGCCGTTGAGGAAGAAGACCAGCAGGCCGAGGACGAGGGCGGGCACGAGCAGCAGCAGCCGTACGAGGAGGGGCCAGACGACCGCGGAGAGCACACCGAAGGCGCCGGCGCCGAGGGCGGCGGTCACGGCGATCCGGGTGGCGCTGTCACCGTCGGGGGACTGGAGCTGAAAGTCGGGCAGGAGGCCGGCGAGGACCAGCATGGTGAGGGTGGACACCGCCCACACCGTGACGCTCCGCCCGACCTGACTGACGACCCGCCGCCACCGCACGCCCCACCGACCTCACGTCCACGCCCCCCGCCGGATGCGGGTCTGCTCGCGTCAACACTGTCACATGGGGGCGGGCCGGAAGTGGTCGGTCAGAGTGGGTTCGACACCGCCGGACACCCCCGCGGGGGCTGTACGCCGTGACGGCGGATGCAGGCGAGCCGGCGCGTTCGAACGGCCTGTGGGGTGTCGGCCCTCCGAATCCGCCGCAGCGGTGCTCAGCAGCGGTGCGCAGCCACGACGGGGGTGTCCGGCGGTGCCGTGCCCACGTCCGCCCGGCCGGCAGGGCGCGGCTCCGCCGCTCTACGGCCCCGTCCCTACCGGCCGTCGTACCCCGCCGTCGGCATCGACAGCCTGCGGTGGACCCGGGCCTTCATCTGGGCGTCGTAGCACGGCTCGGCCCGGCCCACCGTCTCCACCCGGACCCCGCGTCGCGCGCACTCCGCCATGAAGTCCTCGACCGATGACAGCGCGCTCTCCAGGACCCGTCTGCTCGGGGCGACGAAGACGTCGAGGCCGGGCCGGACGCCGGTCCACAGGGCGCTGTGGTCGGGGCGCAGGCCGCGGACCAGGAGTTCGCGGGCGATGACGTAGCCGTGTTCCACGGCCCAGCGTGCGCACATCGCGTGCTGGCTGCGGGAGTCGACCAGGAAGGGGTCGCTCTCCAGTTCCTCCAGGGGTGTAAGACTCGCGATCGCGGTCACCCGCACCGACGCGAGCCCGCCGGAGGCACCCCGCACCTGTCCCATGGCGTCCCCCCTCACCTCCGGGTTTCGCCGCCGACCCTACTCCTGCACGTAGGCTTCGGGGAGTCGCGCGAAGGAGGCAAAGAGGTGCCGGTGGAGATCACCTGGTGGGGTCACGCCACCTGCACGATCGAGGATTCGGGCGTACGACTGCTCACCGATCCTCTGTTCGCGCGCCGGCTCGCCCACCTGCGGCGCCGCCGGGGCGCCCCGCCGCCGCCCGAGGCCCGCCGCGCGGACCTCGCGCTCGTCTCCCACCTGCACGCCGACCATCTGCACGTCCCCTCGCTCGCCGGGCTCGCCCCGGGCACGCGCCTGCTGGTGCCCCGGGGCGCACCACGGGCGGTCCCCGCGCTCCGCCGCCTCCGTCGGCTGCGGATCACCGAGGTGGACGTCGGGGACGAGATACCGGTCGGCCCCCTCGTCGTACGGGCCGTGCCCGCGCGGCACGACGGCCGCCGGCTGCCGGTCGGACCGCACCGCTCCCCCGCCCTCGGGTACGTCGTCGAGGGCGGGGCGCGGACGTACTTCGCCGGGGACACCGGGCTGTTCGACGAGATGGCCGACGCGGTCGGGCCGGTGGACGTGGCCCTGCTGCCGGTCGGCGGATGGGGGCCGTACCTCGGGGAGGGCCACCTGGACGCCGGGCGGGCGGCGCGGGCGCTGGCGCGGCTCGCGCCGCGCAGCGCGGTGCCGGTGCACTACGGGACGTACTGGCCGATCGGCATGGACGGGGTGCGCCCGCACGAGTTCCACGCGCCCGGCGACGAGTTCGTGCGCCTCGCGGCCGAGTACGCGCCGCAGGTGGCGGTGCACAGGCTCGGCCACGGGGAGAGCGTGCGGCTGGAGGTCGCGCGGTGAGACTGCTGGTGGTCATGGCGGCCGCCGCCGGCTCCACCGCGGCGACCTCGTCGACGTCGACCGAGTCCGCGCAGCAGGCGATCGGGTATCCGACGCTGTTCCTGCTGGTGCTGATCGGGGCGTTGGTGCCGGTGATACCGACGGGGGCGCTGGTGAGCTCGGCGGCGGTAGTTGCGTTCCATCAGACGGCGCCGTTCGCGCTGGCGCTGGTGTTCGTGACGGCGTCGCTGGCGGCCTTCCTGGGGGATGCGGCGCTGTACTGGCTGGGGCGGCGGGGGCTGCGGTCGAAGAACGGGTCGCGGTGGCTGGAGGCGATCCGGTCGCGGGCGCCGGAGGAGCGGCTGGCACAGGCGCAGGAGAAGCTGGCCGAGCACGGGGTTGCCGTGCTGGTGCTGTCCCGGCTGGTGCCGGCCGGCCGGATACCCGTGATGCTGGCGTGTCTGCTGGCGGAGTGGCCGCTGCGGCGGTTCGCGCGGGGGAATGTGGCGGCGTGCCTGGCGTGGGCGGTGACGTATCAGGTGATCGGGATCCTGGGTGGGTCGTTGTTCCCGGAGCCGTGGGAAGGGGTGGTGGCGGCGGTGGGGCTGACGGTGGTCATCAGTGTGGCGCCGAGTGCGTGGCGGCGGGTTAGGTCTGCCGGGTGACGGTGCGTCGCGGGGCGCGGGTGCGTCGTGGTTGCTCGCGCCGTTCCTCCCCCAGCCTTCGGCCGCGGGTACCCCCAGCGCCCCTGTCGGGGCGCTCTAACCGACGGCGCTACCGATTGAAGTCCGCTCCAGAACCCTCGATCCCCCCACCGGCAGATCCCACAGGTCCTCTCGCCCCAACCCCGCCTTCTCCCAGGCCGCCCGCACCCGAGTCAGCGGTTCCAGGACCGGCTCCGCGGAGAGGATGAAGGTGCCCCAGTGCATCGGGGCCATCCGCCTGGCCCCCAGGTCCTGTGTCGCCCGTACCGCCTCCTCCGGGTCCAGGTGGACGTCGCTGAGCCACCAGCGGGGGTTGTAGGCGCCGATGGGCATCAGGGCGAGGTCGATGCCCGGGTAGCGGCGGCCGATGCGGGAGAACCAGTGGCCGTAGCCCGTGTCGCCGGCGAAGTGGACGCGGCCGCCGTCGGGGGCGGTGAGGACCCAGCCGCCCCAGAGGCTGTGGCAGGTGTCGGTCAGGGTGCGCTTGGACCAGTGGTGGGCGGGGACGAAGTCGAAGCGGACCCCGGACAGTTCGGCCGCCTCCCACCAGTCCAGCTCGGTGACGGTGGTGAAACGGCGGCGCCGGAACCAGCGGCCAAGACCGGCCGGCACGAACACCGGTGTGTCGCGCGGGATGCGGCGCAGGGTGGGGGCGTCCAGGTGGTCGTAGTGGTTGTGGCTGATGACCACCGCGTCGATGTGCGGCAGGGTCTCCCAGGGGACACCGACCGGGGTGACGCGGGCGGGGGTGCCGAGGATGCGGCGGGACCAGACCGGGTCGGTGAGGACGGTCAGGCCGCCGATCCGGACGACCCAACTGGCGTGTCCCGCCCAGGTGACGGCGACGGTGTCGGCGTCCGCGCGGGGCAGCGGGCCGGGTTCGTAGGGCAGCCGGCCGACGTCGGCGAGGCCCTCGCGGCCGGGGCGGACGGAGCCCTCGCGGGCGAACCGGGCCATGGCCTTGAGGCCGGGCAGCGGGGCGGTCAGGCGGTCGTGGAAGGTCCGCGGCCAGACCCGGAGTTCACCCAGCGGGCGGGGGTCGGCCAGTGGCGGGAACGGCGGCGCGTACGGAGCAGGGGCCGTGGCGGGACCGGCTTCTCCGGTCGTCGTGGCGGTCGTCGTGACAGGCGTGGTGAGGGCCGGCGTGGTGAGGGCGGTCGTCGTCGGAGCAGTCGTCGTGGTGGCAGTCGTCGTCGCGGGCGCTGACTCATGCGTCTGCTGCGTCATCGAGGAGGCTCCCATCGCTGAGCGTCGTCGCGGAGATCGTCGAGTACCGACTCCAAGGACATCAACGCGCGTTGCACGTGTGGCAGTTCCAACGGTGCGGGTGACGTGAGGCATTCCAGGCGTTCCGCGTCGGTACCGCCCAGCAGCGGGCCGGTGGCGAGCCGGACGCGCAGCGCGCCGAGGTCGTCTCCGAACCGATGGCCGCCGGGTGCCGGCATGCCGAGGCGGGCGGTGAGGAAGTCCTCCAACTCCTGTGCGTCGCCGACCCCGTGGGCGCCGAGCGCGGCCCGCAGCGGCTCCAGGTCGGCGTACAGGTGACGGCCGGCCTGCGGGGGCCGGGCCAGGGCGCCGCCGGCGACCACCGCGGTGTGCGCGGCGGCGGCCACGCGCGCGTGCAGCCGTACGACGGCCTCCCGGCGCGCGGTGACGGGCCCGGGCTCGTCAAGCGCGTACGCCGCGGCGACCGCGACCGGTCCGGCGAGACGGGCGCCCAGCGCCGTGAGGATGTCCAGCACGCGCGCGTGCAGGGTCCTGCCGGTGGCGCCCTCCGGGAACCGGGCCACGGCGGCGGGCCAGCCGGCCGGCAGCAGGGCACCGGCCAGGTCGGTGACGACGGTGACCCGGTCGGGGAGCATCTCGGCGGGGCTGAGCAGCACCGTGGCGTCCGGGGCGTGCAGGGTGTCGCGCCAGGTCTCGTCGCTGACCAGGTGCAGTCCCGCGCTGGTCGCGGCCTCCACGGTCTCGTGCAGCAGCTCGGGCGGGGCGACGGTTGCGGTGGGGTCGTCGGCGACGGAGAGCACGAGCAGCCGGGGGTCGCCGCCCTCGTCCCGGACCCGGCGCACGGTCTCCAGCAGCGCGTACGGGTCGGGGGCACCTCCGGACTCGGCCGGGGTGGCCACGTGGAAGACGGGCCGGCCGAGGAGCCGGGCGTACGGCGCCCACCAGGCGGCGCAGGGGCGCGGCACCAGGACGTCGCCGCCGAGGGCAGCGGTGAGCGCCAGCAGCAGGGCGGGGGCGCCGGGTCCGGCGGTCACCCGGTCGGGCGGGGCGGGCAGACCGCGGCATTCCCAGTAGCCGCAGGCCGCGTCCAGCAGCGCCGGTCCGCCGCCGACGGGCTCCTCCGCGCCCAGGTTCGCGACGGTGGCCAGGACGGCGGCGAGCTCGGGCAGGACGGGCAGCCCGTCGTCGGGCAGGGGCGGCCCGTAGCGGACGGGACCGTGGCCCTCGGGTGACGCCGGTCCGCTCTCCTCCGTGGAGCTGCCGTCCGCCGGTCCGTGGGCCCCGGGATCCGTCCGCCGCATGTCCGCCTCCGCGCAGTCCGTGGTGCCGTGTGCTGTCCGGTCCGGGTCGTGCGTACGGTGCCGGAGTGGTCGCTCCGGGGTACCCGGCCGCGGCCCGGTCACCCGTCGACGCCGGGCCTCCCGCCCCACAGCCGGTACGGCCGCCCGCCCCACAGCCGGTACGCGGCACCGCAGCAGGCGGCCGCGATCAGCAGCCCGCCCGCGACCAGCGCCGGCACGGACGTGTTGTAGGCGCCCCCGTCCCCGGCCGCCACCCCGTGCTGCACGCCGGCCGCGGCGCAGGACCCGTCACCGCCCCGGGCCCCGCCGCACTCCTGCCCGCCACCGCCACCGCCGCCGCACGACTGCTGCCCTCCGGAGCACGGCCGCTCACCGTTCCCGTGCGGGACGTCACCGCCCTCCCCCCGGGGGTCCGTGGCACCGACGTCACCGCGGGAGGCCGTGCCGTCATCACCACGATCACCACGGGAGGCCGTTCCCTCGTCACCGCGAGCGGCCGTGCCCTCGTCCCCACGGTCGCCGGTGCCGTCGTCACCGCGGGCGGACATGCCGTCGTCCCCGCGCGGGGTCGTTCCGTCGTCCCCGCGCGGGGTCGTTCCGTCGTCCCCGCGCAGGGTCGTTCCGTCGTCCCCGCGCAGGGTCGTTCCGTCGTCCCCGCGCAGGGTCGTTCCGTCGTCCCCGCGCAGGGTCGTTCCGTCGTCCCCGCCGGGGACCGTCCCCCCGTCCACCTGGGGCACCGTGTCGCCGCCAGCCTCGGGCGCGGCCCCGCCACCGACCTCCGGCGCGACCCCACCACCGGCCTCCGGCGGAGCCCCACCTCCAACCCCCGGCACAACCCCACCACCGACCCCCGGCACAACCCCACCGCCGCCCTGGAGAACGGTGCCGCCGTCGCCCACGGAAGCCGTACCGCCGCCGTCACCCGGCGCGACGGCCAGCCGCGCGCTCCAGGGCCGTCCCTGCTGTCCGCTCGCCGCCGGGCAGGTCCCGTCGACGGTCCGGGTACCGTCCCGTCCGGCGCCCGCCGCGTCCCCGGCCGTGTCGCCCGCCGCCGCGTCCCCCTCCGTATAACCCAACGGCTGGTCGCCGGAGACGACCTGTGCGGTGCCCCGGTAGAGAAGGCCGCTCCCCTGCTCGACCCTGGCCAGCCGCACGGTGTGTCCGGCGAACGCCGAGGACGTCGCGTCGATGGCCGCAGGCGCCTGCCCCCCGGCCTTCGCGCAGGTCACGGAGACGGTGACGACGGTGCCGGGCCGGGCGTTGCCGGGGCTGATCTCGGCGGCGGGGCCGGCGGCCGTGGCGGCCGTGCCGGTGGCGCCGAACGCGGCACCCGCCAGGGCGGCGACGGACAGGGTGCGAACGGTGCGGCGCATGGGAGGAGCTCCTTGCACGGACGACTCGGAGGCACGGGGTCCGTACCCCCGCAGCCATCACAGCCCGGCCCACGTCCGGTCGCGCGCGGCCGGACCCCATTCGCGGGACACGCGCCCTCTTTCGGGTGACGTCACGGCCCGGTTCCGGCGTGTCGGGAACGTCCGGGTGGATCCCCGTGTCGGTCACCCGTCCCCGGGTACGCGGTCCGCACCCCCTGACGTACCTGGAGGGAGAACATGCAGCGAGGCAGTGACCGGCTGAACGTGCACCGGGACGACGAGATGAAGCACGAGCTCCAGGGCCTGCTCAGGTCCGGGCACCCGACGCGCACCGAGGACTGGAACGACCCCGAGCCGCCGGCCGAGGACGATCCGGAGCTCTACCGCGGTGCGGTGGTGCCGGGGACCAGTGAGCGGGCGGCGCCGGAGAGCGTACGTCTGGAGTTGTCCCGGTCCCTGACCCGGCACGACTTCCCGGCCGCCCCGCGGGAGCTGGCCGGCGTGCTGCGGCACAAGAACGCCCCCGACGCCCTGGTCGAGCGGGTTTCCCGGCTGCCGCGTTCGGCACGCTATGGCAACCTGCTGGCGCTGGCCGAGGCGGTGTCCGGCGGGGAGTGAGCCGGGGCGCAGAGAACGAACGAAGCCGCGCGCCGGCGGGCCGCCCGTCCGCCGGCGCGCCTCGGAAGGGAGTGAGCATCATGCGTGTCGCGTTTCTGGTCGCGCCCGAGGGCGTCGAGCAGGTGGAGCTGACCGAACCGTGGAAGGCGGTCTCCGACGCCGGGCACGAGCCGCTGCTGGTGTCGACGAAGCCGGGGAAGATCCAGGCCTTCGACCACCTGGACAAGGCGGAGACGTTTCCGGTGGACGAGGTGGTCGGCGAGACGTCGGCGGACTCGTTCGGGGGGCTCGTGCTGCCGGGCGGGGTGGCCAACCCGGACTTCCTGCGGATGGACGAGAAGGCCGTCGCGTTCGTCAAGGACTTCTTCGACGGCGGCCGGCCGGTCGCGGCGATCTGCCACGCGCCCTGGACGCTGGTCGAGGCGGATGTCGTACGCGGCCGGACGCTGACATCCTGGCCGAGCCTGCAGACCGACATCCGCAACGCCGGGGGCACCTGGGTCGACGAGCAGGTCAAGGTCTGCGACAGCGGCCCGAACAAGCTGGTCACGAGCCGTAGGCCGGACGATCTCAAGGCGTTCTGCGAGGCCTTCCTCGACGTGCTCACCGGGTAGTCCGCGCGGCGGCCGGCCGGAACGAGGGCGCCGTGGCCTCAGCCCGCGGTGGCGCCCGGCGTCGCCGTCTCGGCGCAGTTCCGCTCCCGGGCGCCCTCGCGGGTCCGGCCGGAGGCGACGACGCGGCGCGGATTGCGCCGCAGGTACTCGCCCTCCAGCTGGGCCATGCGCTCGTTGTGGGCCCGCAGCGCGTCGTTCGAGCCGTACAGCAGGGTGTCGTGGCGCGTCCGGTGGATGGTCTCCAGCTCCTTCATGAGCTGCTGGTCGTCCAGCCGGCTGGGGTCGACTCCGGTCATGGTGGTACCCCGCTCGTCGTGTGGGTCCCGGCGGTCCGGATTCCTGCCTCCACTGTACGAACATCCGGGCGCGCGGGCCTGTCTGGAGGCGCCGCCCTACCGCACCCGGTCCACCCGGCGCTCGTCCCACACCGGCTCGGCGGTCTCGCGGACCCGGCCGTCGCTGCCGAAGACCAGGTAGCGGTCGAAGGAGCGGGCGAACCAGCGGTCGTGGGTGACGGCGAGCACCGTGCCGTCGAAGGCCTCCAGACCCTCCTGGAGGGCCTCGGCGGACTCCAGGTCGAGGTTGTCGGTCGGCTCGTCGAGCAGGAGCGCCGTCACACCCTGGAGCTCCAGCAGGAGGATCTGGAACCGGGCCTGCTGGCCGCCCGACAGCCGCTCGAAGTTCTGTTCGGACTGCTGGGTGAGTTCGTAGCGGCGCAGCCGGGACATCGCCGCCCCGCGGTCCTGGGAGTGCTCCGTCCACAGGATGTCCAGGAGGGTCCGGCCCTCCAGCTCGGGGTGGGCGTGGGTCTGCGCGAAGTGCCCGGGGACCACCCGCGCGCCCAGCTTCCACTGCCCCTCGTGGGCCACCTCCTCACCGGCCAGCAGCCGCAGGAAGTGCGACTTGCCGGAGCCGTTGGAGCCGAGGACGGCGACCCGTTCGCCGTAGAAGACCTCCAGGTCGAAGGGTTTCATCAGGCCGGTGAGTTCGAGCTGCGCGCAGGTGACGGCCCGTACGCCGGTACGGCCGCCCTTGATGCGCATCCTGATGTCCTGCTCGCGCGGCGGCTCGGGCGGCGGGCCGGCCTCCTCGAACTTGCGCAGCCGGGTCTGCGCGGCCGCGTACCGGGACGCCATCTCGTGGGAGACGGCGGCCGCCTGACGGAGCGTCAGCACCAGCTTCTTCAGCTGGGCGTGCTTCTCGTCCCAGCGGCGGCGCAACTCCTCGAAGCGGGCGAAGCGTTCGCGGCGGGCCTCGTGGTAGGTGGCGAAGCCGCCGCCGTGCACCCAGGCGTCGGCGCCGGTCGGCGAGGGCTCCACGGAGACGATCTTCTCGGCGGCGCGGGCGAGGAGTTCGCGGTCGTGGGAGACGAACAGGACGGTCTTGCGGGTCTCCTTCAGCTGCTGCTCCAGCCAGCGCTTGCCGGGCACGTCGAGGTAGTTGTCCGGCTCGTCGAGCAGCAGCACCTCGTCGGTGCCCCGGAACAGCGCCTCCAGCACCAGCCGCTTCTGCTCACCGCCGGAGAGGGTGCGCACCTGCCGCCACTGGGCCTTCTCGTACGGCACCCCGAGGGCGGCCGTGGTGCACATGTCCCAGAGGGTCTCGTGCTCGTAGCCGCGCACCTCGGCCCAGTCGGCGAGGGCCTGCGCGTACGTCAGCTGGGCCGCCTCGTCGTCGACGGTCATGAGGGCGTGCTCGGCCTTGTCGACGGCCTGCGCGGCCGTGCGGATGCCGGGCGGCGCGACGGAGACGAGGAGATCCCGTACCGTCGTCTCGTCCCGTACGGAACCCACGAACTGGCGCATCACGCCGAGACCGCCGCTCACGGCCACGGTGCCGGCGTGCGGCTTCAGCTCGCCGGAGATCAGCCGCAGCAGAGTGGTCTTGCCGGCACCGTTGGGCCCGACGAGGGCGACGGCGGCGCCCTCTCCGACCCGGAACGAGACATCGCCGAGCAGGGCCCTCCCGTCGGGGAGGTAGTACTCGAGGTGCGCGGCTTCCAGGTGTCCCATGGTGAGGGATTCTGCGGGGCGCGCCCGCGATGGGGCAAACCGTTATCAGGTGGTTCTACGGGTGCAGGCCGGTGGGGGCCGGTCGCGCAGTTCCTCCCCCAGCCTTCGGCCGGGGGTACCCCGAGCGCCCCTGACGGGGCGCTGCAGCGAGGGGCGCTGCAGACGCGCCCCAAAGGGGCGCGGGGAACTGCGCGAGCAACCACGACGCACCGCGGCCGAAAACGTCGGCGGCCCTACTCCACCGGCTCCCCCGTAGGCCCGCTCGCTCCCGTCGGCTCCACCACCGCGCCCTCCCAGGACAGCGCCTTCCAGCCGTCGGCCGGGGAGCCCTCCAGGATCACCACGCCCGTGTTGCCGAGGGGGCGGGAGGCGGCGTAGGGGACGTCGACGTTGTCGGCGCGGGCCGCCGTCCACAGGCGGATCACGGCGCCGTGGCTGACCATGGCGACCGTCCCGGCGCCGGTCGCGGCGGCCTCGGCGATCACCGCGTCGTAGCGGCCCAGGACCTCGTCCCCGGTCTCCCCGCCGGGCATGCGCGGCGCGGTGTCCCCGGCCGCCCACGCGAACACGGTCCGCATGTACTCCTCGCCGCGCTCGGAGTGGCCGGGCAGCAGCTCCAGGTCGCCGGCGAAGACCTCGCGGATGCCGTCGCGGACGACGGGGTCGAGACCGCGGGCGGTGGCCAGCGGGGCGGCGGTGAGCTGGGTGCGGGTGAGGGTGGAGACGTAGAGGGCCTCGATGTCCTCGTCGGCGAGGGCCCCCGGGAGGGCCGCCGCCTGCTGCTCGCCGAGGGCGGTCAGACCGGGACCCGGTACCGCGGTGTCGAGCAGGAAGTCGACGTTGGTCGGGGTCTGCCCGTGACGTATGAGGAGCAGGCGCATCCAGGATTCCTCTCACTCGGCTCACTCGTCCGCATCGCGGGCCGGCAGGAAAGTGCCACTTCAGGGTACCCGCACCCGCATGAGCCCAGACGTCGACCTCACCGTCCCGAAGCCCGGCCGGCACGCGCTGCGCGACCGGCTGCTCGCCCTCGACAGCCGGCTGTTCGAGATCGCCGCCGAGCGGAACTGGCCGTTCGCCGAGCCGGTGCTGCCCCGACTGAGCCGGAGCGCCAACCACGGGGTGCTGTGGTTCGCGACGGCCGCCGCGGTGGCCGCGACCCGCACACCCCGGGCCCGCCGGGCCGCCGCCCGCGGCCTGGCCTCGCTCGCCCTGGCCTCCCTGACCATCAACACCCTCGGCAAGCGCTCGGTGCGCCGTCCGCGCCCGCTCCTGGACCCGGTGCCCGTGGTACGGCACCTGAAGCGGCAGCCGATCACCACCTCGTTCCCCTCCGGGCACGCCGCGTCGGCGGCCGCCTTCGCGACCGGGGTCGCCCTGGAGTCCCCGTCGTGGGGCGCGGTGGTGGCGCCGGTGGCGTTCTCCGTCGCCATGTCCCGGGTGTACACGGGCGTGCATTTCCCGAGCGACGTGCTCGCGGGTGCGGCGCTGGGGGCAGGCGCCGCGTTCGCCGTACGGGCGCTGGTGCCGACCCGGGCGCAGACCGGCCCGCCGCCCCGGCCGCGCGCCGAGGCCCCGGCGCTGGCCGACGGCGAGGGTCTGGTGGTGGTGGCCAACCGGGCCTCGGGCAGCGCCGAGCGGATGCGGGCGCTGCACCGCGAGCTGCCGGCGGCGGAGCTGGTGGAGTGCGAACCGGGCGAGGTGCGGGCCGAGTTGGCGAAGGCGGCGACGCGGGCGCGGGCGCTCGGGGTGTGCGGCGGCGACGGCACCGTGAACGCGGCGGCCGACGTCGCGCTGCGCCACGGGCTGCCGCTCGCGGTGCTGCCCGGCGGCACCCTCAACCACTTCGCCCACGACCTGAGCGTGGAGGACGGCCGGGGCATCGGCCGGGCCGTGCGCGAGGGCGAGGCGGTCCGGGTGGACGTCGGCCGCTTCACCTCCGGCGATCTGGAGGGCGTCTTCCTGAACACGCTGAGCCTGGGCGTCTATCCGGAGCTGGTCCGGGAGCGGGAACGCTGGTCGCACCGCATCGGTGCCTGGCCCGCCGAGGTGCTGGCCGTGCTGCGCGTGCTGCGCACGGACCGGCATCCGCTCCGGGTCGAACTGCGCGGCGAGACCCACCCGTTGTGGCTGCTGTTCGTCGGCAACTGCCTCTACCACCGGCTGGCCCTGACCCCGGGCCGCCGCACCGACCTGGCGGACGGGCAGCTCGACGTACGCGTGGTGCACGGGGGCCGGCATCCCGCGCTCCGCCTGCTCTCCGCCGCCCTCGCGGGTCCCCTCACCCGGTCCCCCGCCCATGCCGAGGCCCGAGTGAGCCGGCTGCTCCTGAGGGGCATCGCGGCCGGCACACCGCTCGCCTACGACGGTGAAGTCACCGATGTCGCGGGCGAGATGACCGTGGAGAAGCTGCCGGAGGCACTGACCGTGTACCGGCCGCTGCCCTGACGTCCGTCGACACTCATGACGAACCGTCAGTCCACATAGTAAAACACGGGTCTCATCATTCGACATGCGCGCGTAGCGTTGCGGATACCGCGGGACGGGGCCGTCCGGCCCCGTCCGCCGGTGTGACGCGAAGGGGTTGAGCCATGTCGAAGCCACAGGAGACCGCCGTCTACACGCACGGGCACCACGAGTCGGTGCTGCGTTCCCACACCTGGCGCACCGCCGCCAACTCCGCCGCCTATCTGCTCGGTTCGCTCAAGCCCCACATGCAGATCCTGGACATCGGCTGCGGACCGGGAACGATCACCGCCGACCTGGCCGCACTGGTCCCCGACGGCCGTGTCACCGGAGTCGACCACGCGCCGGGCATCCTGGAGCAGGCCCGCGCGACCGCCGCCGGGCGCGGGCTGACGAACGTGGACTTCGCGGTCGCCGACGTGCACGCGCTGGACTACCCGGACGACACCTTCTGCGTGGTCCATGCCCACCAGGTGCTCCAGCACGTGGGCGACCCGGTGCAGGCGCTGCGCGAGATGCGGCGGGTCACCAAGCCGGGCGGCTTCATCGCCGTACGCGACTCGGACTATGCGGCGATGACGTGGTACCCGGCGGTGCCCGGCCTGGACGACTGGTCGGACCTGTACCGGCGGGTCGCCCGGGCCAACGGCGGCGAGCCGGACGCCGGGCGGCGGCTGAGGTCCTGGGCGCTGGCCGCGGGGCTCACCGACATCACGGCCACCTCGGGCACCTGGACGTACAGCACGGCCGGGGAGCGGGCCTGGTGGGGCGGGCTGTGGGCGGACCGTACGGTCGCCTCGTCCTACGCCGAGCGGGCCACCGAGGGCGGACACGCGACCTCGGAGCAGTTGGCGGGGATCGCGGCCGCCTGGCGGGAGTGGGCGGGGCACGAGGACGGCTGGTTCGCCGTACTGCACGGAGAAATTCTGTGCCGTAAGTGAGCCTGATCCGCGGATTTCGGGAAACCCGCTTTGCAGGAGGTTCACACTATGGTTCCCATCCTGCTGGTGCTGCTTCTGGTCCTGATTCTCTTCGGTGCCGGATTCGCGGTGAAACTACTCTGGTGGATCGCACTCGCCGTACTTGTGATATGGCTTCTCGGATTCCTGGTCCGGGGCACGACCGGCGCCGGTGGCAGGGGTCGCTGGTACAGGTGGTGACGCCACCCGCCGGTGGCGCGGTCAGTCGCGCGGCAGCAGCGGTCCCAGCGGCCCGAGGTCCAGGTTCAGGTCCTCGGGCCGCAGTCCGTAGCGGTCGCGCAACTCGGCCATGCGGTCCTCCAGCAGCATCAGGGTGAGCCCGATGCGTTCCTCCTGCTGTTCGGTGAGGTCCCCGGTGTCGAAGCGGCGCAGCGCCTGCCGTTCCATCAGCTGGCGCAGCAGCTCCACCACGGTCAGCACGAGTTTCACCAGATCACGTTCCACCGTGTCCGGTTCGAGGTCCAGCCGGTTGCGGTGCTCGCTCACGTGTGCTCCCCCCAGGGTGCGGGAACTTGGGCGTTGACCGAGCTGATCAGCGCGTTGAGGTCGATGCGGACGAGGTCGACGTCCGCGATGCGCAGGGTGACGTCGCCCGTGATGACCACGCCACCGGCCAGCAGCCGGTCGAGCAGGTCGACCAGGGCGACCTGACGGCGTTCGACGACGGTCACCGCTGCTCCCCCGCTTCCGCCGGCTCCGTGGGCTCGGTGGTCGGCTCGGTGAAGGAATAGGCCGCCCAGGGTCCCGTGAGTTCCACCCGAATTTCCGGCACCTCGTCCTTCGTACGGTCGACCAGTTCCACGAATTCCTCGGAATCCGCACGGGACACCAGATAGGCGGCATTGAGCAGGTTCCGCCCGGACGCCCCGGAAAGGGCCGCATTCTGCGGAGGGTGCAGCCGGGAATCCTCGGCACGCCGGGACAGCCGCTCGTGCAGGGTGTGCGCGAATTCCTCGGCGGCCCGCCACTTCTCCTCGTGCGCACGCGTGCTCATCCGCCGCTGCCGCAGGTAGTCCCGCCCGCTGGCGGGCCTGCCGGCGGGCGCGGGCGCCTGCTCGGGCGGGTCGGCGTACAGCTTCACGCCCCACTCGACCCGCCCTTCCAGCCGGTCGAGGATGTGCAGGAAGTCGGCTTCGCGGTCCTCCATCATGGTCCGCACGCCGCTGTCGTCCCGGAAGACCGTGGCCAGCCTGAGCGGCAGCGGCGTCGTGACCGTGGTGAGCGCGTCGATCACACCCTGGTGGGCACGGGCGGTCGCGGCCAGCCAGTCCAGGTCCTCCAGATGGTCCCGCAGCGGCCCCTCGGCGAAGTCGCCCTCCGGAACCGTACTGACCACGGCGACCAGGCCGTGGTGCCTGAGCAGCCCCGGCGGGGCGCCGGCCACGCCGGTGAGCTGGGCCTGCAGGGCCGCCTCGAACGGACGGCAGACGGCGTACACGTACCGGAGTCCGCCCTGTGCGGTCATCTGTCCTCCTCCTCGCGCTCATGGCGCTGTCCCCGGCCGGCCTCCAGGGCCTCCAGGGCGGCCAGCCGCTCCCGCAGCTCGTGGTTCTCCCGGGTGAGCTGATCGCGCCGGGCGCGGGTGGACAGCTCGGGGTCGTGCTCCCACCAGTCGATGCCCATCTCCTTCGCCCGGTCGACGGAGGCGACGATCAGGCGGAGTTTGATGGTGAGCAGTTCGATGTCGAGCAGGTTGATCCTGATGTCACCAGCGATGACGATGCCCTTGTCCAGGACGCGCTCCAGGATGTCGGCGAGGTTGGAGCCCCCGCCGTCCCGTCCGTAGGGCTCGGGCAGCCGGCCGGCCATCGTCATCGACGGCTCCGGGAACCGGCGTACGCTTCCTCGTCCTCCGGCTCTTCCTCGTCCTCGGTCTCCTCGGTGTCGGTGTCCTCGTACTCACCCTCGGGCTCCTCCTCGCCCTCGGCCTCGTACTCCTCATCCTCCCCCTGCTCGGCGTCCTCCGCCTCGTCGTAGGGCTCCTCCGCCTCGTCCTCGTACGACTCCTCGTCCTCCGCCTCGTCCTCGGGCGCGTTCTCGTCCTCGGCCTCGTCCTCGGGCGCGTTCTCGTCCTCGGCCTCGTCCTCGGGCGCGTTCTCGTCCTCGTTCTGCTCCTCGGCCTCTTTCTCCTCCTCCTCGGCCACCGCGTCCTCGTGGCTCTGGACGACCTCGCCGTCGCGGATCTCGCCGCGCCAGCCGTCGTCGACCTCTCCCTTGACGGAGATGTGGCGGGCGTAGTGCTTGAGATCGAGACGGGCCCGGCGGCCCGAGGCGCGCCAGACGTTGGCGGTCTTCTCGAAGAAACCGCTCGGGTAGTACTCGATCACCAGGAGCACCCGGGTGAGGTTGTCGTCGAGCCGGTGGAAGGTGACGACGCCCTTGTGGCTGCCCTTGGCTCCCTGCGCCGACCACTGGATGCGGTAGTCCGGGATCTGTTCGACCGTCTTGCCCTTCCAGCTCCGGCTGGACCACCAGATCTTGCCCTGCCAGTCCGACGAGGTGTCGTCGGCACGGCTGGCGCTCTTCACGCCCTTGGCGAAGGTGCTGAAGTCCTGGTAGCGGGTCCACTGGTCGTAGGCGGTGCGCACCGGCACGCCGACGTCGACCGACTCGATGATGACGGTCGGCTTCTGCCCGCTGCTCTTGCCCTTGCCCTTGCCGCCCCCCAGGTTCTTCACCTTGTCCATGACGGTGTCCTTGGCGTGGGTCAGGCCGAGCTCCAGTGCGGAGCGCACCGGACCCTTGCCCTCGGCGACCTTGCGGCCTGCGTCGAGTGCGAGCTTGCCGAAGCCGGGGCTGTTGCCCTCGGCGATGTCGTTGAGCTTGCCGGTGGCCTCGCCGAGCTTGCGCCCGGCGCCCGTCAGCAGGCGTTCGGTCTGGGCAGCGAGGTACTCCTGCACCTCCGCCTTCAGGCGTTCCGCGGCCTCGGAGTGAGCCGCGTCCGTCAGCGGTCCGCTGTTCATCGGTCACCGCCTCCCTTCGGCCGGGCCCGGCCGGCCGTCTTCTTGACAGGCGCCCGGCCCTGCGCCGCCTTCTTCCCCGGCGCCTTCCTGGCAGGCGACTTGGCGGACGCCTTCTTCGCCGGTGGCTTCTCGGGGGCCTTCTTCGCGGGGGCCTTGCGGGCCGGCGCCTTCCGGTCGGACCGCTCCTCGCGGTCGTCCCCGGCCCTGCTGCTCCCGGCCCTCTCCTCCTGCTCCTCGTCCTGCTCCTCGTTCTCCTCCGGCTCCTCATCGTCCCGGCCGTCGCCGAGACCGAGGTCGCCGGTGTCGGGCGCGACGCCGACCAGCTGGTCGCGCACCTCCGCGGTACGGCCGTGCAGCCGGTCGGCGAGGGCGCCGAGCTGCCGTTCGACCATGGCGCCGGATGCGGCCTTGCCGACCCCGCGCAGATCCTGGCGCAGCTGGTCGCCGATCTCCTTGAACTGCGGATTGTCGCGCAGTTGCTGGTTGGCCAGGTCGAGGACCGCCTTCGGGGTCAGGTTCAGCCGCTTCCCGGCCACCACCGACCCCACCGCGACGGCCAGTTTCAGCTTCTTGGTCCGGCCCAGCAGGTATCCGGCCCCGATCGCGAGGCCCAGTCCCATGCGGTTCATGTATGCATCCCATTGCCGTGCCCCGCGTCTTTGCGCAGGGCGATCTCCAGCCGGTCGAGAAGTTCGTCCTCGGCTCGGTCGAACTCCTCCTCGTCGATATCGCCGGCTTCCAGCCGCTCTTCCAGCCGGGCCAGTTCGGCCCGGACCGTGGCGGGGTCGTAGTAGATCCGCTCCGCCTCCTGCACCACCTGCTCGATGACCCAGGCGCTGCCGCGCACGGGCGCGAAGGGCAGTAGCAGCAGCTCCTTGATCAGTCCCATGGGTGCCTGCTCCTTCTTGCTTGCTGCTTCGCGGCCGCGCCGGCTACTTCTCGGCCGCGCCGGCCGTGCTGCCCGCCGGTTCGGCGGGCCCCGGTTCGACGAAGCTGTACGGCGGGAGCGGTCCGTTGACGCTCAGGTCGAGATGCGGATGGCTCTTGCGCAGCCGCTCGACGCCGGCGAGGAAGGTCTCGGCGGAGTGCCGGTCCAGGAGGAAGGACAGGTTGACGAGCCAGCCGGTGGATTCGGGGCCGACGCTGACGGCGGCCGCCTCGGGTTCCAGCGCCTGCCGCACGTCGGCCGCGTCCTCCGCCTCCCGGGCCTTGACAGCGCCCGCCACCATCTCGCCGAGCCGCAGCCGGCTCTCGTAGCTTCCGCCGCCCGCCTTCCGGTTGGCCTCGGCCAGGGCGCGCAGCTCGGGGTTCTCGGACATCACCCGGTGCAGCACGGCATCTTCGACGTGACTGGCCTTGATGTTGTACTCGACCTTGCCGTCGAGGGTGCGCAGCCGCTCCAGGTAGTGGTCGACGCGTTCGGCGAGGACGCCGGTGACGGTGTCGTCGTCCGGGGCGACGCTGCCGAACCGCATGGGCAGCACGCAGCCGCCGCCCCCTGCCTCCGCCAGCACGTTCTGGTGCGCGAGCAGGTCGCGGCGCTTGGGCCGGAGGCCTTCGGGGGCGTCACTGACGATGGCGGCCAGTTCACCTGCCGTGAGCACGCGCACCCGGCGCGGCGGGTCCCCCACCCCGTCCATGCCGTCGGGCAGAGCGGGGTGCGCGGCGGCCGTGATGCCGTAGACGTACGTACTCACTCCTCTTCCTCCCTCTCCTTGCGACGGGCCGGGGCGGTCTTGCGGGCGCGCGGCCGGGACTCGGCCTCGCCCGAGCCCGAGTGCTCCTCACGGGCCTGCTTGAAGGCATCCGAGATCGTTTCGGCGGCGCCGGAGAGCGCGCCCTTCGACTTGCCGCGAGCGCCGGACTCGGTGACCTCGCCGACGATCTCGGGCAGGCCGGGGCTCTTGCGCGGCCCGGCCTCCAGGTCGAGCCGGTTGCAGGCCTCGGCGAAGCGGAGATAGGTGTCGACGCTGGCGACGACGACCCGTATGTCGATCTTCAGGATCTCGATGCCGACCAGGGAGACCCGCACGAACGCGTCGATGACAAGCCCCCTGTCGAGGACGAGTTCGAGCACGTCGTAGAGGCCGCTGCTGCCGCCTCCGCCGGTCTGCTGTGCCGGTACAACGGTCATGCCTGTCCAACCTCTTCCATGTCGTGGGACCTGTCCGCCAGCACCGGCCGGCGGCCTAGCGGCCGCCGGGCCTGTGTGCGTCGGCGCGTCCGCGTTCGTAGCGGCTCACGCGCCGGTAGCCGGTGAGCTGTCCCTGCGGGTCGAGTTCGACCTGATAGCTCGCCATCAGGCTCATGGTGTCGGGCACCTTGGGCAGTTCCAGGACTTCGACCGCCAACTCCCAGCCGTCCTCGGTCTGTTCGAAGGACGACACGGACTCGGCGGCCATACCGGTGAGCTCCGCGAGCTGGGCGCGTGCCCGGCGCAGCACCTCAATGGGGCTCGGCAGGTCCGGTGCCGTGTCGGGTCCGTCGTCACGCTTGCGCTCTTTGCGTGAATCCTGCGTCTGAGACGTGTCGCTTGTGTTCGTCATGGCCACCTCTTGGTCCGAGTGGCCGGAGGTTCCAGGGTCAAACCTTCACAACCGGTCGTTGACGCGGTGCGGTCAGCCGGATGCGTCGCGCAACGCGTCGAGCCGCCGCCGGGCCGGCCCGAGCGCCCGGCCCCGGGCGGGGATGCCGGCCCAGGGCCTGGTACGGGCCTGGTCGACGGCTTCGGCGATGGTCCAGCGACGGGCGTCCAGGGCGGGGTCGGCGAGCTGGTCCCAGGTGATCGGGACGGCGACGGGGGCGCCGGGCCTGGCCCGCACGGTGTAGGGGGCCACCGCGGTCTGGGCGTAGGCGTTGCGCCCCATGTCCAGGAAGAGCCGGTCGCCGCGGTCGGCCTTCCGGACGGCCGTGGTGAGCCGGTCGGGGTGCTCGGCGGCGAGCAGGTCGGCCAGGTCCCGGGCGAAGCCGCGGACCTCGTCGAAGTCGTGCCGGCCGTTCAGCGGTACGACGAGGTGGAGGCCCCGTGACCCGGTGGTCATGGGCGCCGCCGGCAGTCCGAGCCGGTCGAGCAGCTCACCGGCCCAGCCGACGGCCTCCCGCACCGCGGCGAAGTCGTCACCAGGCGGGTCCAGGTCGAGGACCAGCCGGTCGGGACGGTCGGGAGCGGTGGTGCGGGAGAGCCAGCGGTGCAGGGTGAGACAGGCCTGGTCGGCGAGGTAGACGAGAGTGGCGGTGTCGCCGCAGACCACATGGGTCACGGTCCCGTCCTCCTTGGCGACCTCGGCCCGCCCGATCCAGTCCGGGTAGTGGTCCGGGGTGTTCTTCTGCATGAACCGGGGGCCGTCCAGGCCGTCGGGGTACCGCTCCAGCATCAGCGGACGCCCGCGCAGGTGCGGCAGCAGGTACGGCGCGACGGACCTGTAGTAGTCGACGAGGTCGGCCTTGGTGTACTCCTTCGCGGCGCCGTCACCGCCCCCGTCGCCGGGGAAGAGCACCTTGTCGGGCCGGTGCGTCCGCACCGTCCGGCGGCCCGCCCGTACCGGCCGCACCTCGTCCGGGGTCATCGCACGACCGCCTCCTCGACCAGCAGCCGGCCGGCCGCCGCGATGGCGTCGGCGTCGATCCCCGCGGCGTGCAGCTGCTGGTCCGGGGCGGCCGACCCCGGCATGGTGCGGACGGCGAGCCGCACCAGTCGCGGCACCGGCCTGCCGTCGGCGAACGCCTCCGCGACCGCGTCGCCGAGTCCGCCCTCCTCGTGGTGGTCCTCGACGGTGAGCAGGCAGCCGGTCTCCTCGGCGGCGGTGCGCAGCGTCTGCCGGTCGACGGGCTTCACGGAGTAGAGGTCGACGACCCGGATCCGGATGCCGTCCTCGGCGAGCGCGTCGGCGGCCTTCAGCGCCTCGTGCAGGGTGACCCCGGCGGCGACCACGGTCAGCCGGTCCTCCTCGGAGGAGCGCAGCACCTTGCTGCCGCCGACCGGGAACTCCTCGTCCGGGCCGTAGATCACCGGGCTCGCCCCGCGCGAGGTGCGCAGGTAGCGGATGCCGTCGAGCCCGGCCATGGTGGCGACGAGCCTGGCGGTCTGGTTGGCGTCGCACGGGTAGAGCACGGTCGAGCCGTAGACCGAGCGGAACATCGCCAGGTCCTCCAGGCCCATCTGGGAGGGCCCGTCCTGCCCGATGGCGACGCCCGCGTGCGAGCCGACCAGGTTGATCCCGCTGCCGCTGACGGAGGCCATGCGCACGAAGTCGTAAGCACGGCTGAGGAAGGCGGCGAAGGTGGAGGCGTACGGCACCCAACCGCGGGCGGCCATGCCGACGGCGCCGGCGACGAGTTGCTGTTCGGCGATGTAGAACTCGAAGTAGCGGTCGGGGTGTTCCTTGCCGAAGAGCTCGGTGCGGGTGGAGTCGCCGACCTCGCCGTCCAGCGCGACGACGTCGGCGCGGGCGTGGCCCAGCGCGACCAGCGCCTTGCCGAAGGCGTCGCGGGTGGGGACCTCTTCTCCCTTGTCGTAGCGCGGGAGTTCGAGCGCACCCGTGGGCACCGAGTGCAGCGCGCGGGCGGCCGGCGGCTCCTGCACGTGGACCCGCACATCGCGGAGTCCGCCCAGTTCGGCGACGGCCTCCTCGGCGTCCGGCAGCGGCTTGCCGTGCATGCCCTCGCGGTCCTCGACGGCGGCGACGCCCCGGCCCTTGCGGGTGCGGGCGAGGATCACGGTGGGCTGCCCGGCGGTGGAGACGGCCTCGCCGTAGGCGCGGTCGACGGCGTCCACGTCGTGCCCGTCGATCTCCACGGTGTGCCAGCCGAAGGCCTGGAAGCGGCGGGCGTATGCGCCGAGGTCGTGGCCGTGCCGGGTGGGGCCGCGCTGGCCGAGACGGTTGACGTCCACGATCGCGGTGAGGTTGTCGAGGTGCTCGTACCCGGCGTGCTCGGCGGCCTCCCACACGGAGCCCTCCGCCAGCTCGCTGTCGCCGCACAGCACCCAGACCCGGTAGCGGCCGTGCTCCAGCCGCTTCCCGGACAGCGCGATGCCGACGCCGACCGGCAGGCCCTGGCCGAGGGAGCCGGTGGCTGTCTCCACCCACGGCAGCCGGCGCGGGGTCGGGTGTCCCTCCAGGTGGCTGCCGAGCTTGCGGAAGGTGAGCAGTTCGGCGTCGTCGATGGCACCGGCCGCCTTGTAGGCGGAGTACAGCAGCGGCGAGGCGTGGCCCTTGGAGAGGACGAAGCGGTCGTTGCCGGGGTGGTCGGGCCGCTCGAAGTCGTAGCGCAGGTGGTGGGCGAGCAGGACCGCCATCAGGTCGGCGGCGGACATCGACGAGGTCGGATGCCCGGACTCGGCCGCGGCGGCCGCCCGCACGCTGTCCACGCGCAGCTGCTGGGCGAGTTCGACGAGTTCGGCGGTGTTCATGAGGCTCCTTCCGGAGGATGGTCCGTGACGGATTCGGGGGCCTTCGGCAGCTCGGGCGAGGCCGTGTCCAGCGGCACCGACCAGGACCGTACGAGGCCCAGCTGGACGCCCTGGCGCGGCAGTACGGCGTCGAGCAGCCAGTCGGCGGCGACCCGGGCCCGGCCTCCGGGCATCGCCGCGAGGTGGTAGCCGCGGGTCACCAGCCCGGCGGGCAGCCCGGCCAGGGGCACCCCGAGCGGGTCGGCGGCGGCCTGCACGCCGCCGAGGTCCACGACGAACCCAAGGTCGCGATGGCGGTACGGGCGCCGGTGCCGTCCGACGCCGAGCGAGGCGGCCATGTTCTCGGCGGCCACCCGGCCCTGCCGCCAGGCGTGCTGCGCGGTCATCGGTGTGAACGCGCCGGGATTGACGAGGTCGGGCACCGCGGCCGCGTCGCCGCAGGCGAACACGTCGGCACAGCCGGGGACCTGCAGGTAGGGATCGACGACGATCCGGCCCTTCTCCAGGGGCTGCCCGGTGCCCTCGACGAGCGGGTCGGGCCGTACGCCCACGCACCACACCAGGGTCCGCGAGTTCACGAACTCCCCGTCGGAAAGCAGCACCCCGTCCCGGGTCGCCTCCTTCACGGAGGTCCCCGTCCGTACCTCGACCCCGCGCCGGCGCAGTACCCGGTCGGCGGTACGGGACAGTTTCTCGTCCATCCCGGGCAGCACCCGGGGCGCCACGTCCAGCAGCAGCCAGCGCGGCCGCACCCCGTACGGCAGGCGGTTGCGGCGGGCCAGGTCGACGGTGAGCATCCGCATGTGAGCGGCGACCTCGGTCCCGGTGTACCCGGCCCCGACCACGACGAAGGTGCACCGCGCGGCGGCGACGTCGGCGTCGGGGGCGACGGCGGCCAGCTCGATCTGCCGGATCACGTGGTCACGGAGGTAGAGCGCCTCGGGCAGCCCCCGAAAGCCGTGCGCATGCTCGGCGACCCCCGGGATGGGCAACAGCTTGTTGACACTGCCGACCGTCAGCAGCAGCCGCTCGTAGCCGAGGCTGCCGGCGACGCCCTCGGGGTCGGTGTAGTGCACGCGCTGCCCGTCGAGATCGATACGGCCCGCCTCCCCGAGCACGGTCCGCACCCCGGGGAGGGCACCGGACAGCGGGAGGGCTATCCGCCGGGGGTCGAGGATCCCGGCGGCGACCTGGGGCAGCAGGGGCAGGTACAGGAAGTAGTCGGTGGGGTTGAGCAGGGTGATCTCGGCGCGGCCCCTGGCCGGCCGCCCAAGCGTGCGAGCCGCACGGTACCCGGCGAACCCGCCGCCGACGATCACGATCCGGGGTCGACGACTCACGGTGCGCCTCCGGGGTTACGACGGGGTCCAAGGCCACCCACGTAACCGTAGGCTCGACCTCGAAACACCGCGCGTCGAAACCGCGCGTCGAAGCACCGCCCGCTGAAGCGCGCCCCAAAGGGGCGCGGGGAACTGCGCGACCAGCCCCCACTGCCGCGCGTAGAACCACGGCCGAGACCAATACGGCGCTCTCCGTCAACCCCGGTGATGAGGCGACTCCGGATCCGCACCCGGCATGCCCGGAACATTCGGCGGCTCCGCCGGAATCGGCGGATACGGCAGCCCCATCCCGCTCGGCGGTGCGCCCGGCGCCGTCCCTCCGATCACCCGGTGCGGCGCATGCGGCCTCTTCGGCCGCCCCGCCTCCCGCAGCGCGTAGGCGACCGCGCCCAGGATCACCGCGGTGACCAGCGCCGCGGCCCACGCCGGCAGGAGGATCGCCCACGCCAGCCCCACGGCCAGCGCCACGGCGGCCCCCGCGTACAGGGCGACCGCGCCGGACGCGCCGTACAGCATGGCGGCCCGCCGCCGCTTGCGGCCCTGCTCGCGCAGTTCGTCCCGCACCGTCTCGCGCGCGACCTGTGCCAGCTCGTCGACGAGCTCCTTGTCCAGATGTTCGAGATGATCCAGGTGTTCCATACCGTGCGGGTACCCGGTCCGGAATTGGCGTAACAGGAGATCACCGGAGGCGACGCCATCCCGGCCCGCGGCAACTAGGCTCGTGCCCATGGAGATTCTGGGCGCCTCCCTGCGCATCTGCGTCAACGACCTCGACACCGCGATCCCGTTCTACGAACGCCTCTCCGGCGGCAGAGCCCAGCGCTTCGAACGCGGCGGTGTCCAGGTCGCCGCGGTCGGCTCCTTCCTCCTGATGAGCGGACCGGAGGCGGAGCTGGAGGTGCTGCGCAAGGTGGCCGCGACGATCGCGGTGCAGGACGTCGAGGCGGCCCACCGGTTGCTGGACGACCTCGGCGCCCGCATCCTCGCGGGGCCGGTGGCCACGCCCGCCGGCCGCAACCTGCTCGCGATGCACCCGGACGGCTCGCTGTTCGAGTACGTCGACCAGCACAAGGACTGAACCGGGGCTGATCAAAGACCCTGGGGCCGCATCCGGAAGTCGTAGCGGTCGGGCAGCGGCTCGTCACCGAGCCGCGCCCACAGCCGGCCGAGCGCGTCCGACCCCTCCCGCAGGTCCGCCACCTCGAAGCCGGCGTCGAACACGGCCCGGGCCGCCGCCCGCCGCCCCTCCGCGAGCAGCAGCTCCGCCTCCAGGAGCCGGAACCGCCCGCGCTCCCGGATCGCGGGGTGCAGCGCCTCCCACACGGCGCGGGCGTCCGCGACCCGCCGTACCCGCAGCTGCGCCTCGACGGCCTCGCGGCCGAGCGCCGCGCAGGCCGCCGTCCAGGTCTCGCCGTCGTCGCGGCGCTCCCGGCACAGGTCGTCGAAGGCGTCGGCGTACCGCTCGGCGGCCCGCTCGTGCTGCCCGTACTCCTGGTCGGCGACGGCGAGGCAGCGCAGCAGCGGCCAGAGCGAGGGGGCGAGCGGCAGGGCCCGTTCCCAGCTGCGGACGGCCTGGGCGTGGTCGCCGGCGTGCCACTGGGCGACGCCGAGGTGGTACTCGGTGTGCGGGGTGGCGGGGGCCGTCTCCAGCATGTCGCGCCAGTGCGGGGCGACGAGGGTCGGTCCGGGCGGGCGCACCCGGCGGGGTTGCGGCAGGGTGCCGGTGCGCAGCAGCTCCCGCCAGGGAGCCTGTTCCTCGGTCAGCGTCGGCTCGGCGAACGGCGTGCCGGGCAGCTTCCAGTCCGCGCGCAGCACTTCGAGGGCGCCCCAGCCGGAGCCGGTGGCGAGGAGTTCGCCGGGTTCGCTGTCGGCGTACGGCTTCCAGGCGGCGTGGGCGGCGTCGAACCCGGCGCGCGGCAGGGCGAGTTCCAGCCGCTCCTCGACGCTCTGCGACGGTGCCGCCGACAGCGGGCCGTACGCCTCCAGCCAGGACACCTCGCTCTCCGGGTCGAGGCGGACGTGCTCCAGCTGGGTGCGGGCCAGTCCGGCCTGGATCTCGCGGTAGCCGCCGGTGCCGGGGCCGCCGAGCCACTCCTGCCAGCGCCGGCCGCCGGGGCCGGACCCCCACACGAACTGTTTCCGGCCGCGCAGTTCGTCGGTGGAGGTCTGCACCAGGCCGTGGCCGTCGGCGTCCAGCGCGGCGATCCAGCGGCGCCGCCCGTCCGGGATGTCGTAGAACCAGTCCACCGGGTACGGGGGTTGGACGCCGTACGCCGGGACGGGCACCCGGTGCAGTCGGCGCTCGGGCCCGAACTCCCAGGCCTCCTCGGCCGGGACGACGATCCGGCGGTCCTCCGGTACGGCCGTGTTGGACCACCAGTAGACGGGCACCGGGTGTTCGTGCGGGTTGCGGACGCGGACGCCGGCGTACAGGAAGTCGGATCCGTCCGGCAGCCACAGGTCGACCTGGAAGGGCAGGTCGCGAAGCCGTTCCCACTCCCACAGCCGGAGCATCTCGCCGCCGTCGGGGGCGGGGACGCGGGCCGCGTGGAGCGGGGCGCAGGAGAGGGTGGTGTGGCCGGTGGCGCCGATGTTCCACTCGATGCCGCCGGCGAACCAGGCGCCGTTGAGGGCCAGGTTGGCGGGCTGGAACACCGGGTTGCGGTGCAGGAGTTCGCGGCCGGTGGGCAGGTGGACGAGGGAGGCGACGCGCCCGCCGAGGCCGGGCAGGACGGTGGCGCGCAGCCGGTCGTTCTCGATCACCAGGGCGTCGAGATCGCGGGGCGTGCGCACTCTGCCGTAGCCGTCGCGGATCCGCACCGGGAGGAGGCTGCGCAGCGGCTCGTGGCCGCTCTGGCGGGCCATGTCCCGGGGCAGGTCCTCCCGGTCACGCTCGTCGACGCGGTGAATCTCCTCAAGGAGGCGGAGCGGCGGCAGCGGGTTGTCCGGGCCCAACTCCGCCGCGGGAAGGGTCAGTACCTCACGTCGGATCCTCGTCACGATCACCATGGAACCCGCCGCCGGGTGAGCTGACCAGGGGAGCTGCCGGTCAGGATTGCGCAAAGGTCAGCGGGTGGTCCGCATCTCCGCCGTGATCGCCCAGCGTTCGTGGTCCCGCCAGGCCCCGTCGATGTAGATCATGTTCGGCGAGAAGCCCTCCAGCCGGAACCCGGCACCGCGGGCGAGCGCGATGGACGCGGCGTTGCCCGGCTGCGCGTTGATCTCCAGCCGGTGCAGCCGCATCGGCCCGAAGGCGTAGTCCACGACCAGGCCCATCGCCTCCCGCATCAGGCCGCGCCCGGCCGCGTGCGCGAACACGCCGTAGCCGAGCGCACCGCACTGGAAGCCGCCCTCGACGATGTTGTTGATGTTGATGAACCCGGCGATGGCGCCGCCCTGCTCCCCGCCGCTCTCCCCGGCGTCCTTCTCGCAGACCAGGAACCCGGCCTTGCTGCGGTCCTCGATCAGCCGTCCCGCGTAGCCGGCGTAGGCCGCGTCCGTGGTGGGCGGGAACAGCCAGGGCTGGTGGAGGTCCTTGCTCTCCCGGGCGCGGGCGATGAACTCGGCGCCGTCCTCGTAGGTGAAGTGGCGGATGCCCACGCGGGGGCCCTCGGCGAGATAGCGGGATGCGGTGTGCGGCATCCCGACACCCTACGCGGAGCCACCTCCGGTGTTTCATGAAATACGCCCGGCGGAGCGCGCCGATGCCCCCCGGGACCGGGCCCCGCGGACCACCGCGCGGCCCTCCGGGGCAAGCTCTCAGCGCAGGGCCGGCTCCCGCAGGGTCAGCGTGCCCGCGTCCGCGTCCAGCTCGGCGGCCGCCCCGAGCGGCATGGTCAGGGCCGCCTCGCAGTGCCCGAACCCGAACTCCTCCAGTACCGGCACGCCAAGGCTGCCGAGCCGGTCGAGGAGCATCGGCCGTACCCGCTCGTAGGGGCCGCACCGGTCCCAGGAGCCGAGCAGGATCCCGGCGACGCCGTCGAGCCATCCGGACCGCAGCAGCTGGGTGATGCTCCGGTCGAGGCTGTACGGCGCCTCGCCGACGTCCTCCAGCAGGAGCAGACCGCCCCGCGCGCCGGTGTGGGTGTGCGGGGTGCCGACGCCCGTGGCGAGCAGCCGCAGGCAGCCGCCCACGGTGACGCCGGTGGCCCGGCCGCCCACCAGCGCGGCGCCCCGTGCGGGGATGGTGCGGACCGTCTCCGGGGCGAAGAGGGTGGCCCGCAGGTGCTCCTGTGCCTCGGTGCTCTTGACGAAGTCGGCGCCGGCCGCCACCGGCCCGTACAGGGTGGCGAGGCCGAGCCGGGTCGCGAACGCCTCGTGCAGCACGGTCGCGTCGCTGAAGCCGACGAACACCTTCGGGCCGGCCGCCCGCATCGCGTCCCAGTCGAGCAGGTCGACGAGGCGCTGTGCGCCGTAGCCGCCGCGCGCGCAGAGCACGGCGGAGACGGACGGGTCGCACCAGGCCTGCTGGAGGTCGGCCGCGCGTTCGGCGTCGGAGCCCGCGAGGTATCCCAGATCACCGTCCGTGGCGAGCACGTGGGGTGCCGCCACCGGGTCGAGGTCCCAGCCGCGCAGGATGTCGAGGCCGGCCTGGAGCCGCTCCTCCACCACCGGCCCGCTCGGCGCCACGACGGCGACCCGCGCGCCGGCGGCGAGGCGCGCCGGGCGTGTCAGTTCGGTCACTTCACCAGCTCCAGCTCGGGAATGCCGGGCACGTCCAGCCCGAACACCTGAGCGTACAAGGCGAGCTCCGCCTCCAGCGCGCGGACCAGGGTCTCCGCGCGCCGGAAGCCGTGGCCCTCGCCCGCGAAGGTGAGGTACGCGTGCGGCACCGGGCGGCCGTCGAGCCGGGCGAGGAAGCGCTCGCACTGCGCGGGCGGGCAGATCACGTCGTCCAGCCCCTGGAGCAGCAGGAAGGGCGCGGTGAGCCGGTCCGCGTGCTCGCCGGGCGACCGCTCGACGTACCGCTCGGGCACCTCGGCGAGCGGGCCGATCAGGGATTCCAGGTACCGGGACTCGAAGTCGTGGGTCTCCCCCGCACCCCAGCTGGTGAGGTCGAGGACGGGGTAGGCGATGGTGCCGCAGGCGTAGACGTCGGTGCCGGTCAGGGAGGCGGCGGCGGTCCAGCCGCCGGCGCTGCCGCCGCGGATCGCGAGCCGGGCGCGGTCGGCGGTGCCCTGCTCGGCGAGGGCGAGCGCGACGGCCGCGCAGTCCTCGACGTCGACCACGCCCCACTGCTCGCGCAGCCGCTCCCGGTACTCCCGCCCGTATCCGGTGGAGCCGCCGTAGTTGACCTCGGCGACGCCGATGCCCCGGGAGGTGAAGTAGGCGATCGCGAGGTCGAGGACGAGCGGTGTCCTGCTGGTGGGGCCGCCGTGCGCCCAGACGACGTACGGGGGCAGCTCGCCCTCGGGGGCGCGGTGGCCGGGGTGGCGGGGCGGGTGGAGGTGGGCGTGCACCTCGCGGCCGCCGGGACCGGCGAAGGTGCGGATCTGCGGCTCGGGGTAGTAGGCCGGGTCGACCGCGTCCTGGTGGGGGGTGCCGACGACCCGGGCGCGGCCGGAGGCGGTGTCGAGTTCGACGACCTCGTGGGAGGTGCGCGGGCCGGCGCCGACCGCGAGAACGCGGGTGCCGTGCACGGCGAGGGTGGCGGAGAACTCGGTCCACGGTCCGGCCGCGTCGGCGAGTTCGCCGGTCTCCGGATCGAGTATCCCGAGCGTCATCGCGCCGCGGCCGTGGAGGACCGCGATCAGCCCGTTGTCCAGGGGCGCGAACCAGTTCTGGCCGAGCCGCCAGAGCGGTCCCGCGAACTCCTCCTCGCGCGGGCAGAGGGGTACGTCGTCGCGGTACAGGTTCCACCAGCCGCTGCGGTCGCTCGTGTACAGCAGCCGGTCGTCGGGGGACCAGTCCACCTGTGCGACGGCCTCCGTGGGACCGCCGGCCACGGTGCGGACCGTGTGCAGGACTCCGTCGCCGCCGACCTCGCCGACCAGCAGTTCCGTGCCGTCCCACGGCATCCGCGGATGGTCCCAGGCGAGCCAGGCGGCCCGGCGCCCGTCGTGCGAGAGACGCGGCCCGGTCACGAACCGGTGCCGTCCGTCGGTGAGTTCGCGTACGGCGGCCCGGTCGGCGGCGGCCGAACCGTCCAGCGGGACGGCGGCGAGCACCCGGCGCACGTCGGTGGGCCCGTCGCCCGTGAACTCCTCCAGCACGCACCAGACTTCGTCCCGGTCGAGCAGCAACTGCGGGTCGGCCCACCGGGGTCCGGGCGGGGTCAGCGGCCGGAGCGCCTCTCCGGGCCGGTACAGGTAGAGCCGCTGGTCGTCGAAGTGCACGAAGACCAGCAGCGGTTGATCACCGCCGTCGGGTACGGCACCGGCCCAGGGCCGTCCGCCGTACTCGATGACCCGGCTGCGCACGTTCCACGGCGCGGGCAGCACGGACTCCCCGGTGGAGCCGCGGACCAGGGTCCTGCGGCCGCCCTCCGCCGGCCGGGGTTCGGTCCACCAGGGCTCGTCGCCGACGAAGCCCACCCACTCGGCGAAGCCGTCGTGCGCCGCCGCCAGGGCCGCGTCGACGGGTGAGGGCCACGAGCCGTACGCCTTCGTCTCCACGTGCTCTCCTCGTCTGCTGTGCCGTGCCGTGTCACATCTCCCGGGCCGTGCCGCGCCGCGCTATGCCGTGCGCAGGAAGCGGTCCAGGACCTGGACGCCGAAGTGCAGGGCCTCGACGGGGACGCGTTCGTCGACGCCGTGGAACAGGGCCTGGTAGTCCAGGTCCTCGGGGAGCTTGAGCGGGGCGAAACCGTAGCCGGTGATGCCGAGCCGGGAGAACTGCTTGGCGTCGGTGCCGCCCGACATGCAGTACGGCACCACGTGCCCGTCGGGGGCGAACTCCTCGACGGCGGCGCGCATCCGGGCGTACGTCGGTGAGTCCAGCGGTGCCTGGAGGGCGACCTCGCGGTGGTGGAACTCCCAGTCGACGTCGGGGCCGGTGAGTCGGTCGAGGGTGGCGCGGAACTCGTCCTCGGTGCCGTACAGATAGCGTCCGTCGACGAAGGCGACGGCCTCGCCGGGGATCACGTTGACCTTGTAACCGGCGTGCAGCATGGTCGGGTTGGCGCTGTTGCGGACCGTGGCCTCGACCAGCTTGGCGGCCGGGCCGAGCTTGTCGAGGAGCAGGTCGACCTCGTGCAGGTCGGGCTCGATGCCGTAGAGGGCGGCGAGTTCGGTGAGGGCGGCGGAGACCGTCGGGGTGAGGCGGAGCGGCCACCGGTGCTCGCCGATGCGGGTGACGGCGGCGGCGAGGCGGGTGACCGCGTTCTCCCTGTTGACCTTGGAGCCGTGTCCGGCCCGGCCGCGCGCGGTGAGTTTGAGCCAGGCCGTGCCGCGCTCCCCCGCGGCGATGGGGTAGAGCCGGCGGCCGGTGCCGTCGTGGAAGGTGAAGGCGCCCGACTCGCTGACACCCTCGGTGCAGCCCTCGAACAGTTCGGGGTGGTGGTCGGCGAGGAACCCGGAGCCGTCCTCCGCGCTGGCCTCCTCGTCGGCGGTGAACGCGACGACGATGTCCCGCCGCGGCCGTACCCCCTCCCGGGCCCAGGCCCGCACCACGGCCAGGATCATCGCGTCCATGTTCTTCATGTCGACGGCGCCCCGCCCCCACACGACCCCGTCGCGGACCTCCCCGGAGAAGGGGTCGACGCTCCAGTCGGCGGCCTGCGCGGGTACGACGTCGAGGTGGCCGTGGACGAGGAGCGCGTCCGCGCTCGCGTCCGTCCCCTCGATGCGGGCGACGACGTTGGTGCGCCCCGCGGTCCGCTCGAGAAGGATCGGCTCCAGGCCGGCTCCGGCGAGCCGCTCGGCCGCGTACTCGGCGGCGGGCCGCTCCTGGCAGTCGCCGCCGCCGAAGTTGCTGGTGTCGATCCGGATCAGCTCGGAGGTGAACCGGACGACCTCGTCGAGTGCCTGCTGGTCAGCCATACTGCTCCTCCACCGCGGCCGAGACGATCGTGGTGACCGCCTTGAAGGTGCGGATGCCGTCGTACATGGTCCCTTCGGTGTACGCGACCTTCCGCTCGCCGACCTGGTCCACGCCGGGGACGACGGTGGCGGCCAGGGCGAGGTGCTCGGCGTCGAACTCCAGGGCGATCGTGAACGGTCCGCGGGACACGGGTTCGTGGCGCACCGCCAGCGCGGTCGCCTCCTTGGCGGCGGCGCGGATGTCGGCGGCGGTCCTGGCGGGCGTCCGGCAGACCGCCGCGTACCTCGACACGTGGTCCTTGACGGCGACCTTGCGGGCCTCGGGCGCGTAGCCGAGGGCGTCCTCGCAGGCCAGGTCGTCGCCGGTGACGAGGACGACCGGCACGCCGTACTCGGCGACGACGTGCGCGTTGAGCAGGCCCTCGCTGGCCCGGACGTCGTTCAGCCAGACGCCGGTGACGGAGTTGGGCAGGTAGGTGTGGGCGAGGACGCCCTCCATGCCGGCGCCGGCGTGGTAGCCGACGAAGGCGATGCCGTCGACGTCACCGTGCTGGACGCCCTCGACCATGGAGAGCGTCTTGTGGCGGCCGGTGATCATCTGGGCGCGGTCGTCGAGCTGCTCCAGGAGCAGGTTGCGCATGCTCCAGTGGGCCTCGTTGATGAGGACCTCGTCGGCGCCGCCGTCGTAGAACCCGAGGACGGCGGCGTTGACGTCGGAGGTGAACATCGGCCGGCACCGCTCCCACTGCGGCGCGCCGGGCAGCACGTCGCCGGGCCAGGTCACCCCGGTGGCGCCCTCCATGTCGGCGCTGATGAGGATCTTCATGATGCTTCACGTTACGCGCCGGCGGGGGAACTTCCCACGAGGCTGGGAGAAGGAAACCCGCGGCACCGGTGTCCGGCCGTCCCGCCGAAAGGGCCGCCACGCGCGCGCACGTGACCGGCGTCAGGGCCGGCGCACCTGCGACAAGGGCCGATCAGCTCTGATGCGGGTCCGGTCGATCCATGGCCCGGGTTCTTCCGGCCGGAGAAGATCGGCTGGCCGGGCGGGCGGCGGCGCGTCCTCGTCTTCGTCGAATGACGCTACCCGGTGTGGTTACCGGCCTGCGGGCGGTGCGGAGAGAGGTGCCTGAAGTGATCACTGTCGTGGGACACCCCGACCTCACCACGCCCGTGCTCGCCGTGGTGGAGGAGGAACTGCGGCGACGCCTGGCCGAGTTCGCGCGGGCGGGCAAGGCGGGGCTGGTGCGTGCCGGGCAGGGACTGCCGGTCGCCTTCGGCAGGGCGGCGCGCGCCGCGGGACTGGCGCTGGTGACGGTCCTGCCTTCCCGGGACGGCGTCCCCGACGTGCTGGAGCCGGGTGATCGCACCGCGGCCGGCGAACTGCTCCTGCTCTCGCAACAGGTGCGGCTGCTGGAGTACGACCCGGCCGACCGCGGGGCCTGCGTGGGAGCGGACGAGACCCTGGTGCGCTCCTGTGCCCGGCTGCTGGCCGTCTGGGACGGCTCCCCGTCCAACTCCCGGGACGCTACGGCCCATCTCGTGGCCTACGCCCGCAGCAGCGGCATCGAAGTCGACGTCGTGTGGCCCGAGGGAGCCGGCCATATCGCGGCGGACGGGCAGAGGGCATGACCACCTCGCCCCGTTGGGGGAGCCGACGGCCGCCCACCGCACCTGCGCCGACCCGCCACAGCCACCCGCCCGGTGGTGCGGGTCGGCGACCGCCGTCCGCCGGCGGTCGCTACGACGGCGGCTTCGCCTCCGACCGGGCCGCCTGCAGGTCGGCGAGCAGCTCCGCCTGCCCGGCCAGCACGCCCGACAGGATCGAGCGCGCCACCCGCAGCAGTTCCGCCAGCTCCGGGCTGGCCAGCGAGTAGTACACGCTCGACCCCTCCTTGCGGGTCCGCACCAGGTTCGCCCGCCGCAGCACGGCCAGCTGCTGCGAAAGATGCGCTGCCTCGATGCCCACCTCGGGCAGCATCTCCGCCACCGCGTGCTCGCGCTCGCTCAGCAGTTCCAGGACGCGGATGCGGGCCGGATGCCCGAGGGTTTTGAAGAACTCGGCCTTCAGCTGGTACAGCGGCGTGCTCACCTGGCCCTCCTTTCCCCTGTGCAACGGCACAGCCCCACCGGGCGGGTCCCGGCGCATCGCATCCACCCACTCGTCAAGAACATGTGGCCCATCCTCGCGCGCGGCACCGACCAGGCCGAAACCGCGCCGAGAGGGCCACCGGGTCCCGTGCTCCGCCGAGAGACCCGCCGGCGCGAGTCACGGCCGGTGCCAGGCGGGGGCGACCGGGCAGCCGTACACCCGCACATGCCGGAAGGGACGGATCACGGTCGGGCCCCACTGCGCGTACGCCGACCGGCCCCGCATGCCGCCTACCTGCGGCCAGAGGGCCTCCGCACCGGAGGACTCGACCGTGCGAAGGGGAGCGGGGGCGCTCATCGCCGGGCTTCCTCACCGGGGTTCCGGGGCTTCTGGGCGGGAAGGGCCGACAGGACGCCGGCCGTCTCCAGGTGATCGCGGGCGGCCCGGATGGCCTCGGGGGTGGTGGCGTACTCACGGCCCTCGTGGCACAGCAGGTCCAGCGCGCCGACGGAGTCCAGGACCTGACGCTGGCCGGGGCGTATCCCCGAGGCGAGGACGGCGATGCCACGGCGCCGCAGCCTCTCCACCGCGTCCTTGAGGACGAGGGCGCCGGTCGCGTCCATGGTCGACACCCGCGACAGCCGAAGGATCACCACCCGTACGTCGGCGACCTCGGTGAGCTCCAGCAGGAAGCGGTGGGCAGCGGCGAAGAACAGCGGGCCGTCGATGCGGTACGCGACGATGTGCTCGGCCAGCAGGGCGTGTTCCTCCGCGCTGTGATCGCCCATGTCGAGCGGCACCTGGTCGAAACGGGCCTGCTGGGCGACGGCGCGCAGCGCGAGGGCGCCCGCGACGGCGAGCCCGATGATCACCGCGTACACGAGGTCGAGGGCCAGTGTCGCCGCGGCGGTCAGGACGAGGATGAGGGCGTCGGAGCGGGTGGCCCGCACCATGGCCTTCAGCGAACCGACCTCGACCATACGGATCGCGGTGGCCAGCAGGACGCCGGCGAGAGCGGCCAGCGGGATCTTCGAGACGAGGGGCGCCGCCGCGAAGACGATCGCGGCGAGCACGGCGGCGTGGGTGAGGGCGGCGAGGCGGGAGCCGGCCCCCGTACGGACATTGACGGCGGTGCGCGCGATCGCGCCGGTCGCCGGTACCCCGCCGAACAACGGGGCGGCGATGTTCGCGAGCCCTTGGCCGAACAGCTCCCGGTCCGGGTCGTGTCTCTGGCCCACGGTCATACCGTCGGCGACCGAGGCCGACAACAGGGACTCCAGCGCGGCGAGCGACGCGACCGCCACGGCAGGAGCGAGCAGGGTTCCCAGCGAGCCGAGGTCGACGAAGGACAGAGACGGCACGGGCAGCCCCGCCGGCAGGGTGCCGATCGGCTTCGCCGCGTCCAGGTCGGCCAGCTGTGCCACGACCGTCGCCGCGATCACGGCGACGATCGAGAAGGGTACGGCCGGCCACCGCCGGGCGCCGATCATCATGCACCCGGCCACCACGGCCGCGAGGCCGAACGACGTCCAGTTCGGGCTGCCGGCGAACTCCTCGACCGCCCGCCAGGTCACCACCAGCACCCGGTCGCCTTCCGGCTTGGGGACACCGAGCGCGTTCGGGATCTGCTGCAGGCCGATCACGCAGGCGATGCCGAGGGTGAAGCCCTCGACGACCGGCGCGGGCACGTACTGCATGTACTTCCCGGCCCGCAGTACCGCCAGGCCGACGAGCATGACGCCCGCCATCAGCCCGACGGTGAGCACCCCGCCGGGCCCGTACCGGCCCACGATCGGCACCAGGACGACCGTCATCGCGCCGGTCGGACCGGAGACCTGGAGGTTGGACCCGCCGAACACCGCGGCGAGCGCGCCTGCGACGACGGCGGTCGCCAGGCCCGCCTCGGCGCCGAGCCCGGAGGAGACGCCGAAGCCGAGCGCGAGCGGCAGCGCGACGATCGCCACGGTGAGGCCGGCCAGCAGGTCCTGGCGCGGGCTTCGCCTGACCTCGGCGAGGTCTGCGCGACCGGGCAGCAGCCGCGCGAACCGGGCGCACACCTGACTGAAAAGGGTCACGACTCCTCGGCTTCCCCTACAAGGCCCGACTCCGGGACAGACGCGAAGGCCCGCTCCCACGCCCACTTGCGAACACAGCAAACATAACGAACATAGCATCTAGTCAATTGCGAAAATTGGCAACTCTGCATCAGGATCATGCAGGATTCTCCGCTGTGGTGCCGTACCGGAAGGGTCGGGGGCCACGGTGCGCCCGGCGGGTTGGCCGCCGGGCGGTGGCCCGGCGCGGCGGCCGCGTCCCGTCCCTCAGTTCTCCCGTCCCGCCAGCACCCACTTGGACGGCAGGACGATCAGTTCGCCGTCCGGCGTGACCTCGGTCGTGGTCAGAGGAAGTTCGCCGGTCGCGAGGACGGCGAGGCCGGCGTTGCGCAGGTACTCCAGGACCGCGGCGTCGGCGACCTCGCCGGGGGCGATGCCGTGCCGGAAGACCGGGGCGAGCTTGGGCGGCGGTCCCGACGGGCTCTGGGCGAGGCCGCCGAGGACGGGCCCGGCCGCCTCGGCGAGCTCGACGAGGAAGGCCCGGCCGCGGCTGCCGACGAGGGTGGCGATGGTGTCGATCAACGGCTGCCGGTCGTCGGGTTCGCACTGGTGCAGGACGCCCCGCATGTAGACGTTGGCGTCGCCGAGCTCCGCGTGCAGGGCCTGGGCCTCGCTCTTCTCGGCCGCGTCGAGCAGCCGGTAGCCGGCCTGTCCGCCCGGGTCGGCGTGCCGGGCGTGGTCCAGGGCGGCCTCGGATATGTCGGTGCCGAGGACGCGCGGGAACCGGTCGGCGAGGAAGCGGGTCTGGGTGCCGTTGCCGCAGCCCAGGTCGACCAGGGGCAGGCCGGGGTCGGTGAGGTGGGGCTCGAAGAGGGCGACATGGACGGCGGCGGTCACGGCCGGTTCGGCGTCCCAGAACACCGCCCCCGGTTCGTCGGGCGCCTCGCGCCAGAAGCCCTCCCAGGCACTGCGGTAGCGACTCGTCACGCTCATGGCCCAACTCCCCAGGATGCAGCCGTCTATGACCCGTCGTAAGTGACGGGCCAGTACGGTTTACCCTGCGCGCGTTTCGGCCACAAGCGCCCGGCGCGTTCCTTCACCCCGCGTTCGACGGACGTGCGCCCGCGGGTCTGCGGTGCCCGGGTCAGCGGCGCCGTGCGGTGAGTTCGAACCAGACGGTCTTCCCGGCGGTCGTACGGCTGGTGCCCCACTCCCGGGCCAGCGTGGCGACCACCCGCAGTCCGCGTCCGGCCTCGGCGCCGGGGTCCGTGCCGAGCAGGGTCGGCAGAGTGTGGTCGTCGTCGTCGACCTCGCAGAGCAGGGTCTCGCCGCGGATCAGCCGGAGCTGCACCGGGCGGCTGTGGGAGTGCCGTACGGCGTTGGTGACGAGTTCGCTGACCATGAGTTCGGCCGGGTCGGCGAGCCGGGCGAGACCCCAGTCGTGGAGCTGCTCGCGGACGACGGCGCGGGCCCGGCGGACCTCGGCGGGGTCGAGGGCGAGCCGCCACTCCGCGACGTCCTCGGGCGCGATGCCGTTGAGGCGGGCCATCAGCAGCGCCACGTCGTCCTTGCGGCCGCCGCGGGTGTTGAGGGCGCGGATGATGGTGTCGCAGGCGTCGTCCATGGAGGCGGCCGGGTGGGCGGCGGACTCGCAGAGGGTGGCGAGGCCGACGCCGATGTCCTCGCCGCGCATCTCGACCAGTCCGTCGGTGCACATGACCAGCCGGTCGCCGGGTTCCACCCGCACCCGCAGCGACTCGAAGGCGACCCCGCCGACGCCTATGGGCGCCCCGGTGGGCAGGTCGAGGAGTTCGCTGCGCCCGTCGACCGCACGGACCAGCACGGGAGGGATGTGGCCCGCGTTGGCGAGGTGCAGCTCGCTCTCGATCGGGTCGTAGACGGCGTAGAGGCAGGTGGCGAGGTAGCCGTCGCCGAGGCGCTGCGCCAGGTCGTCGAGGTTGCGCAGGAGTTGGGCGGGCGGCAGGTCCAAGGCCGCCATGGTCTGCACGGCGGTCCGCAACTGGCCCATCATCGCGGCCGAGTTGAGGCCGTGGCCCATCACGTCGCCGACGACCAGGGCGGTGCGGGCGCCGGGGAGTTTCACGGAGTCGAACCAGTCGCCGCCGACGCGGCCGAGCAGGGTGCCCGGCAGATAGCGGGTGGCGATGTCGCAGCCCGCCATGCGCGGCGGGATGTGCGGCAGCATGCTGTCCTGGAGGGTCTCGGCGACGCTCTCCTGGTACGTGTACATGCGCGCGTTGTCGAGCACGAGCCCGGCGCGGGCGGCGAGTTCGGCGCCGGTGACCCGGTCCATGTCGTTGAACATCTCGCGCTCGGGGTGGCGCAGCAGGATCATGAAGCCGAGCACGACATTGCGTGCCTTGAGCGGTACGACCAGCATCGAGCGGCCGGTGATCAGCGGCCGGATGTCACGCTTCTCGAACTGGGAGGCGATGGCGTGACCCATCTCCACGCTGATCCGCGGTACCAGGACCGGTTCACCGGTGGTCATGCACTGGAAGAACGGGGTGTGCGCCGGGAACGGCATGGCCTCGCCGACGGGGACGACGTCGTCCCAGCGGCCGGGTTCGTCGGTGTGCTCCAGGGCGACCCGGTGCCACATGGTGGTGGTGTCGGGCACGCCGTCCGGGAACCCCTCGCCGGCGACCACCTGTTCACGCAGGTAGGTGCCCGCGACATCGGTGAAGCGGGGTACGACGGCTCTGCTGACCTCGACGATGGTGCGGGACAGGTCGAGCGAGGTGCCGATCTTCCCGCTGACCTCGGTGAGGAATTCGAGGCGTTCGCGGACGGCCGTGTACTCCAGGTCCTCGCCCTCGTCGTCGGCGAGTTCGGCGGGCACCGGCAGCCCCTGGGCGGCGACCCGCGCCGCGCGCTCCCGGCGTGCCATCCGCTCGGTGCGCCGGGCGACACCCCAGTCGGGGGTCACGGGCACCCGGTCGTTCTGGCTGAACTCCAGGATGGGATAGCCGAGTTCGAGGACCTGGGCGACGATCCGGGCGCTTTCGTCGACGCTCATGCTGGGCAGGATCTCGGGCAGCCTGCGGGCCAGCTCCTCCGCGCCGGGGAAGTCGGTGTGCAGGGCGAAGCCGGGTGCGATGCGCTCGAAGGCGATGCCCTCGTCGCGTTCGGCCTGGCGCAGCCGCTCGGCGTCGGCGGCGAGCACCAGCAGCCGCTCGTTCCCCGGGCCGACCAGCGGGTAGGCCCACCAGAGCACGTCGACGCGGTCGTGGTCCGGCACGGTGAGCCGGGCGCGGCCGGCGGCCGGGAAGTTGAGCCGCCCGTCGAGGGAGGACTCCAGGTCGGGGCCGAGTCCGTCGTACGCCGCGTAGGCGCCGTACGGGGTGATCTCGTCGTCCTCGGGGAGCGCGCCGGAGACGGGCAGCAGGTCGAGGACGGAGCGGCCGATGGCCTCCTCCTTGGCGGCGCCGAAGAGCCGCCGGGCGCCGGTGCTCCAGTGCGAGACGTCGCCGTCGCGGTCGACGACGACCACGGCCAGGGGGATGCGGCCCGACGCGCCGTCCCCAGCACCGAGGCCGGGATGTGTGTCCCGCTCGCTGCCATGGTCCATGGCCCAGGCCCTCTCTCCCCACGGCTCCGCAAAAGATCTGTGCCGCCCGCCACTACGGTACGGTGGCCGCCCGTTGCGATGTGTGCCAATCCTGGAATTGGTTTCACCCGATCGCACCGGCGCGCAGGTCCGCGCCCCGCGGCCGTGCGCGGCCGCTCCCCTGCCGGTCCTCTTCTCAGTCCTCGTGGCCGAGCTGGAGGTCCCGTTCGGTACGGCCGCCGCCCGCGACCTGCAGGACCGTGGCGACCGGTGGGTAACCTGCGGCGATGACGGTGTACTCGCCGGAGGAGAGGTCGACGAACCGGAACGTTCCGTCGGCGCCGGTGGTCAAGGTGTCCACCACGTTCCCGGCGGCGTCGAGCAGCGTCACCCGGGCGTCCTCCACCGGACGGCCGCCCCCGGCCCGGACCGTGCCCTTCAGCACGGCGCCGCCCGCGAGTTCGACGTTCTGCCGGGTCTCCCGGGAGGCTTGGACGGTGACCGGGAGGGCGGCCGGGCGGAAGGCGGGGGCGCTGGCGGCGAGGGTGTACTCGCCGGCCACCAGCTCGGTGATCACGTAGCCGCCCTCGCGGCCGCTGCGGACGGCGGCGACGACCTCGCCGTGCACGTTGGTGAGGGTGACGGTGGCGTCCCGCACGGGGGTGCCGTCGGCGGTGAGCACGCTGCCCGCGAGCCGCCCGGCGCCGCCGAGGACGACGTCCAGCTCGACGGGCCGTTCGCCGACCGTCACGGAGACGGCCTGCGGCTGGTGGCCGCCGGCGGCGGCGATCAGGACGTAGGACCCGGTGCCGGGCGTGGCCAGCGCGTAACGGCCGTCCTCGGCGCTGGCGCCGCGGCCGACCTGCCGGCCGACGGCGTCGATGAGGGTGAGCGCGGCGCGCGGCACCACGGTCCCGTCGGGGTGCTGCACCGTGCCGCAGACCGGGACCCCGGCGCCGGTGCGGGGCGACCGGGCCGGCGGGATCGGGGCGTTGGCGGATGTCGGTTCCGTTTCGGCGGTGGGGTGGGACACCAGCGGTTTCTCCTTGAGGAAGCAGGCGACGAGCAGGCCGAGGACGAGAACCGGGACCAGGTAGAGGAAGATCCTGGGCATCGCGTCGGCGTAGGCGCGGATGTAGGCGTCGCGCAGCGCGGGGGGCAGCGCGTGGACGAGCTGCGGGGTGAGGGACTCGGGGTCGGGCAGGCGGGCGCCGGCATGGGCGGGGAGGCGTTCGTGCAGGGCGTCGGTGAGCCGGTCGGCGAAGAGGGTGCCGAAGACGGCGGCGCCGACGCTGCCGCCGATCTGCCGGAAGTAGTTGTTGGCGCTGGTGGCGGTGCCGAGGTCGGCGGGCCGTACGGAGTTCTGCACGGCGAGGACGAGCACCGGCATCACCATGCCGATCCCGGCGCCGAGGACGGCCATCCAGATGCTGTACTGCCAGCGCGGGGTGCCGACTTCGAGGCGGGACAGCAGCCACATGCCCACCACGGACACGGCGCCGCCGAGCACCGGGTAGACCCGGTAGTGCCCGGTGAGGCTGATGAGCTGTCCCGCGACGATCGAGGCGCCGACGATCCCGCCCATCATGGGCAGCATCAGCAGCCCGGACCCGGTCGCCGAGGCGCCGTCGACCATCTGCAGGAAGGTCGGCAGATAGCTGGCGGCGCCGAACAGGGCGACCCCGACGACCAGTCCGACCAGGCCGGTGACGTTGAAGACGGAGTCGCGGAACAGCCGCAGCGGGATGAGGGGTTCGGCCGCGTGGTACTCGGCGACGGCGAACAGCACCCCGGCGGCCAACGCGCCCGCGCCCAGCCCCAGGATGACGCGCGAGCCCCAGGCGTGCTCCGTCCCGCCCCAACTGGTGAGCAGTACCAGGCAGGTCGAGGCGGCGGCGAGCAGCAGGGTGCCCAGCACGTCGAAACGGGCGCGGAACTGAGGCTTCGGCAGCTTGAGCACGAGGGTGATGACGGCCAGCGTGATCAGCCCGAAGGGCACGTTGACGTAGAAGCACCAGCGCCAGGAGAGGTGGTCGGTGAAGTAGCCGCCGAGCAGCGGCCCGGCGACGGAGGCGAGGCCGAAGGCGGCGCCGATCAGGCCCATGAAGCGGCCGCGCTGCCGGGGCGGCACGATGTCGGCGATGATCGCCTGCACTCCGATCATCAACCCGCCCGCGCCGACGCCCTGGACGGCGCGGAAGGCGATCAGCTGGTCCATGTTCTGCGCCCGTCCGGCCAGCGCGGACCCGACGGCGAAGACGAGGATGGCGAACTGGAAGACGCCCTTGCGGCCGATGAGGTCGCCGAGCTTGCCGTAGACGGGGAGGCCGACGGTGGAGGTGAGCAGGTAGGCGGTGATCGCCCAGGACATCTTGTCCAGGCCGTGCAGTTCACCGACGATCTTCGGCAGCGCGGTGGCGACGATCATCTGGTCCAGCGCGGCGAGGAGCAGGGCGAGCATCAGCCCGCAGAACACCAGCCGGGTGCGGCGCGGCCCGAGTCCGGCGACCGGGGCGGGTTGCGGCACGGGGTCCGCGGACACCGCGGCCGGCTCCTCGTACTGCACCAGCGTCGTTCCGCCCACGTACCGCTCCCCTCGTCGCACCTGCGCACAATTGCCGCCTTATTTCCCGTAGGGCGACAACTGCGAGCAAGCACGACGAGTTACGGCACGAGACCGGTCGGTCCGGAGATCCACTCGAACCGGTGAGGGAGCCAACGCCCCCTGTCCGTCCGGAGGTTGCTCACCTCCGCACGAACCGGTACTACTTCTCGACCTCGGTGGCGAGCTTGTCGAGCACGGCGTCATAGATCCGACCGAGGCCCTTGGGCGCGAAGGTCTTCTCGAAGAAGCCGCCGATGCCGCCGGCACCCTGCCAGGTGGTGTGCACGACGACCTTGGACTTCCCCTCGCCGGCCGGGGTGACGCGCCAGGTGGTGACCATGGAGGAGTTGCGGTCCTTCTCGACCAGCTCGCCGTCGGTGGGCTCGCTGACCTCCAGGAGGCAGTCCCGGACCCGCTTGCTGGTGGCCTGCAGCTTCCAGTGGACGAGGGTGCCCTCGCCGTCGCCGCCCTCGCGCACCTCGTACTCGCTGAAGTGTTCGGGGAGCAGCTTCGCGCGCGTGCCGCTGTAGTCGGCGATCGCGTCGAACACCGTCTCCGCGTCCGCGGTGACGACCCGCTCCGTAGTGGCCTCGACCTGCGCCATCGCTTTCCTCCAGCACCTGAGTTCTCGGGGTTGCGCCAAGCCAACCACCCCGGCACCCGGCCGCCCAAATCGGGGTGCCGCAAGCGATCGGAAACGTGATCGGAAACGGCGTCCGCGCGGTCTCCACAGATCGTTCGCACGATCATGGGAACAGATGTTCTATTCTCTGTGCAGTGCTACCGAGGAGGCGTCATGCGCTGGGAGAACCTCACCGAGGAGGCCGGTCACGGCCGGGCCGGGGCCGCGTTGTTCGGCGCGGACGCGGTCACGACCCGGACCTTCGACACGCCTGAATTCCGGGGAATCACGTTCCACGAGGTGCGGGCACGGTCGATCATCAACCGGGTGCCGGGCGCCTCGCGGATGCCGTTCGAGTGGACGGTGAACCCGTACCGGGGCTGCTCGCACGCGTGCGTGTACTGCTTCGCCCGCAAGACCCACAGCTACCTGGACCTGGACACCGGGATCGGCTTCGACACCCAGATCGTGGTCAAGGTCAACGCGCCGGACCTGCTCCGCCGCCAGCTGGGCTCGCGCCGCTGGCTCGGCGACCACATCGCGATGGGCACCAACGTCGACTGCTACCAGCGCGCCGAGGGCCGCTACCGGCTGATGCCGGGGATCATCTCCGCCCTCACCGAGCACGCCAACCCGTTCTCGATCCTGACCAAGGGCACCCTGATCCTGCGCGACCTGGACCTGCTGCGCCGGGCGGCGGACGTGACGGACGTCGGCATCTCGGTCTCGGTCGGCTTCGTCGACCCCGAGCTGTGGCGCACGGTGGAGCCGGGCACCCCGGCCCCCGAGCGCCGCCTGGACGTCGTCCGCGCCCTCGCCGGGGCCGGTATCGGCTGCGGGGTCCTGATGGCGCCGGTGATCCCCTTCCTCGGCGACCACCCGGCCCAGCTCCGGGCCACCGTGCGGGCCGTCGCGGCGGCCGGGGCCACCTCGGTGACGCCCCTGGTGCTGCATCTGCGGCCGGGCGCCCGCGAGTGGTTCATGAGCTGGCTCGCGGCCCACCACCCGCACCTGGTGCGGCGCTACGAGCGGCTGTACGCGGAGGGCGCCTACGCGCCCAAGTGGTACCAGCGCCGGATCACCCGTCAGGTGCACGAGCTGGCCGAGGAGTACGGCATCGGGCCGAACCGCGCGGGCACCGCCCGCCGGATCCCGGTACCGGCGGCGGAGGAGGAGCCGGCGCTGCCGGAGCCGACCCAGCTCACCCTGCTCTGACCGGCTTGCGGACCCGGTGGCGTTCGGGCGCAAGCCTCGGACCAATTGGGTCATTCATCGTCAGAATGCGTTCTTCCGGGCCCCGTTTCCGGGACGATGCGGCGAGGACCGTGGCACGTGCGGTCCGCGACCCTCCGTCCTGGGAGGACCCATGCGAACACGCGCAGCCGTGCTGTGCGCCGTCGCCGCCGTCGTGGCCGGTTCGTTCACCGCCCTGCCCGCGACCGCCGCCACCCGAGCCCCCGTCCAGGTCTCCGCGGTGACCTGGAAGAAGTGCGGCACCACCGACTACCCGACGCTGCAGTGCGGCTCGGTCAAGGTGCCCCTCGACCACCGCAACCCGCGCGGGCGGCAGATCACGCTCGCCCTCTCCCGCGTCCCGCACACAGCGTCGGCCTCTCAGGGGCCGCTGCTGGTCAACCCCGGGGGCCCCGGCGGCAGCGGGCTGGCCCTCGCGGGCTTCGTGGCGTCCACGCTGCCCAAGAAGGTGGCCGCCCAGTACGACGTCATCGGCTTCGACCCGCGCGGCGTCGGGAAGAGCAGCCCGGCGATCGACTGCGCGCCCGGCTACTTCAAGCCGGTGCGCCCCGACTCGGTCCCGGCCACCCCCGCCCTCGAACAGGCGAACCTCCAGCGGGTGCGCTCGTTCGCGGCGGCCTGCGGCAAGAAGTACGCGAACCTGCTGCCGTACCTCGACACGGTCGACGCCGCACAGGACCTCGACTCGGTCCGCCAGGCCCTGGGCGCCCGGCAGATCAGCTACTTCGGCTACTCGTACGGCACCTACCTGGGCGCGGTCTACGCGAAGCTGCACCCGGACCGGATCCACCGCCTGGTCCTGGACTCGATCGTCGACCCCACGGGCGTCTGGTACGACGACAACCTGAGCCAGGACTACGCCTTCAACGACCGCCAGCGCGCCCTGATGGCCTGGATCGCGAAGTACGACTCGACGTACAAGCTCGGCACCGACCCGGAGAAGGTCGAGGCCAAGTGGTACGCCATGCGGGCCGCGCTGGCGAGGAAGCCGGCCGGCGGCAAGGTGGGCGCCGCCGAGCTGGAGGACACCTTCATCCCCGGCGGCTACTACAACGGCTACTGGCCCTACCTGGCCGACGCGTTCTCCGCCTACGTCAACGGCAAGAAGACGGCGGCCCTGGTCGAGGCGTACCAGAACTTCGCCGCCGTCGACGCGTCCGGCGACAACGGCTACAGCGTCTACGCGGCCGTCCAGTGCCGGGACTCCTCCTGGCCGCGGGACTGGAACCAGTGGCGCAAGGACAACTGGGCGGCGTACGCGAAGGCGCCCTTCATGGTCTGGAACAACGCCTGGTACAACGCGTCCTGCGCGTACTGGCCGACGAAGGCGCTCAAGCCGCCGAACATCGCCAACGCGAAGCTCCCGCCCGTCCTCCTCTTCCAGGCGACGGACGACGCGGCCACCCCCTACCAGGGCGGCGTCACGGTCCACCGCCTGCTGACCGGCTCCAGCCTGGTCGTGGAGCAGGGCGGCGGCAACCACGGCATCACGCTCAGCGGCAACACCTGCCTGGACACCCGCCTCGCCGCCTACCTGACCGACGGCACGGTCCCGCACGGCACCGGCACCGTCGACGCGGTCTGCAGGAAGACCCCCGACCCGAAGCCCCTCACCGCCAAGGCGGCCTCGACGTCGTCCCGCGGCTCGACCCTGCACGGGCTGCTGGGCTTCCGCGGCTGAGCGGCGCACCTGCGGCCCCGGTGACCCGGAAACGCCGGGCCGCCGGGGCCGTTCGCCGCCTAGGGTGCCGCCATGAACGACGCCCCCCTCCGCATCCGCCCGATGACCCTCGACGACTGCGACCGTGTCTCGGAGATCCGCATCCGGGGCTGGCAGTACGCCTACCGGGGCCTCATGCCGCAGCCCTTCCTGGACGGGCTCGGTGTCGAGCGGGACGCCGAGCGGCGCCGGGCCCGGTTCCGGGACGGCGGGGACGGAGTGACGGAGCTGGTCGCCGTGCGAGGCGGCACCATCGTGGGGTGGGCGGCGCACGGGCCGTACCGGGACGGTGAAGTGCGCACCGGTGACGCCGAGTTGTACGCCATCTACGTGGACTCCGCACACCTCGGCACGGGCGCCGGGCGGGCACTGCTCGCGACGGTGCTGGAGCAGTGCGCCGGGCACCCGCGCCTGTACCTGTGGGTGCTGAAGGAGAACGCGCGCGCCCGGCGGTTCTACGAGATCGCGGGTTTCGCGGCCGACGGCGCCGAGGAGCCGTACGAGGTCGGCGGGGTGCCGGTGCCCGAGGTGCGGTACGTCAGGGAGCTCGGCATCACCGCTGCCTAGGAATGCGGGCGAGGGCCTGGACCGCCGCCTCGGCGAGGGTGGGGTGGGCCAGGGCCTCGGTCAGGACGCGGCGGGCGCGGGTGTCGCCGAGGGCGCCGAGACCGTCCACGCAGGCGAGGGCGACCCTGCGGTAGGGGTCGTGCGGGCGCAGCCGGCGCTCCAGGGTGGTGATCAGGGCGGGGACGGACTCCGGGGCACGGAGTTCGACCAGGAGACGGACGGGGTGCAGGGCGTAGGCGACACGGAGTTCGTTGGTGGCGAGGGCGGCGGCCGCGCGGGCGGTGCGCGGGTCGTGCAGGCGAGCGAGGGCGTAGGCGGCGGAGGCGCAGCGGGGTGGGTCACGGTGGTTGAGGAGGAGGACCAGGGTCTCGAAGGCCCGCCGGTCACCGGCCTCCCCCAGCCGGAACGCCGCCAGCTCCCTGGCCCACAGCGGCTGTCCGGCCGCGGTGAGCACCTCCGCCAGTGCGTCGTGGTCCTCGGTGGCCAGAAGCCGGTCGAAGGCGGCCGTCCCCTGCGACTCCTGCCGCAAACGCTCCGTGAGTGATCGCAACTCTTCGTCCACGAAGCCCAGCGTAGAGGGGTTGCGGTGAGCGAGGGACGTACATCACAAAGTCGGAGGGCTGGCGCGCTCGTTACCCGCCGGTTAAGCTCAATCGAGCGAGTCACCCACTCGCACTAACGCTCACGCCGGTTTGGTGACGCAGCCGCCGTGAGTACGAAGGTCGGTTCGGTACCTCGTACCGCAGTACGACCCGGCTCCGGGACAGGGCCGGTCGGAATCCGCCGCTGCCGGGCGTGTGCGCGCCCGTGGCGGCAGCACCGGGCGTGTGCGCTCGCAGCCCGGCACCACCCGCATTCACGCAGCTCTCTCCGCACCCGGTGCGCCCCTCGGCGCACCCGGGCGCGTTTCCAGTCGTCACCCTCATTCCTGGAGTCCCGCGATGGCCACTCCCCAGTCCGACCCTTCCCTGTCCCCGCTCCAGACGATCGCCGTCGTCGGCCTCGGCACCATGGGCACCGGTATCACCGAGGTCCTCGCGAGGGCCGGCCGCCAGGTGATCGGCATCGACGTCGGCGAGGCCCAGGCCGCCCGGTCCGTCGCCGCGCTGGAGTCCTCCACCGCCCGTGCCGTGGCCCGCGGCAAGCTGACCGAGCAGGAGCGCGCCGACATCCTCGGCCGGGTCCGCACCGGCACCGACCTGTCGGCCGCCGCCGACGCCGACCTCGTCATCGAGGTGGTCCCGGAGTCGTACGACATCAAGCACCAGGTCCTGCGGGAGCTGGACGGCATCGTCCGCCCCGAGACCATCCTCGCCACCGGCACCAACGCGCTCTCCGTGACCCGGCTGGCCGCCGACTCGGCCCGCCCCGAGCGCGTCCTCGGCCTGCACTTCTTCAACCCGGCCCCGGCGATGAAGCTGGTCGAGGTGGTCTCCTCGGTGCTCACCGCGCCGGGCGCCGTCGCCGCCGTCACCGACCTGGCGATCGAGCTGGGCAAGGAGCCGGTCGCGGTCGGCGACCGCCCCGGGTTCGTCGCGGACGGGCTGCTGTTCGGCTACCTCAACCAGGCCGCCGCGATGTACGAGGCGAAGTACGCCTCCCGCGAGGACATCGACGCGGCCATGCGGCTCGGCTGCGGCCTGCCGATGGGCCCGCTGGCCCTGCTGGACCTGATCGGCGTCGACACGGCGCGTACGGTCCTGGAGGCCATGTACGCCGAGTCCCGCGACCGCCTGCACGCCCCGGCGCCCATCCTCAAGCAGCTCAGCGAGGCCGGCCTGACCGGCCGCAAGTCGGGCCGCGGCTTCTACTCCTACGAGGCCCCGGGCAGCGCCACCGTCGTCCGGGACGCGCTCACCCCGCTGGACGGCGCCGCGCTCACCCCGGGCCGTACGGTGCGCTCGGTCGGCGTCGCCGGCTCCGGCACCATGGCCTCCGGGATCGCCGAGGTCTTCGCCAAGGCCGGGTACGAGGTCGTCCTCGCCGCCCGCAGCGAGGAGAAGGCACAGGCGGCGAAGGCCCGCATCGGCAAGTCCCTGGACCGCTCCGTCGGCAAGGGCCGGATGACCGCCGAGGCGGCCGCGCAGACCCTGGACCTGATCACCCCGGCGGGTTCGTACGACGCCTTCGCGGACGTCGACCTGGCCGTCGAGGCGGTCGCCGAGGACCTGGAGGTCAAGCGGCAGCTGTTCCAGACCCTGGACAAGGTCTGCAAGCCGGGCGCGGTCCTGGCCACCACCACCTCCTCGCTGCCGGTCGTCGCCTGCGCCCGCGCCACCTCGCGTCCGCACGACGTGATCGGGATGCACTTCTTCAACCCCGCGCCGGCCATGAAGCTGGTCGAGGTCGTCCGCACCGTGCTGACCGGCGAGGACGTCCACGCGACCGTCCGCGAGGTCTGCGGCCGCATCAGGAAGCACGCGGTCGACTGCGGCGACCGGGCCGGGTTCATCGTCAACGCGCTGCTGTTCCCGTATCTCAACAACGCGATCAAGATGGTCGAGGAACACTACGCGTCCCTCGACGACATCGACGCGGCGATGAAGCTCGGCGGCGGCTACCCGATGGGCCCGTTCGAGCTCCTGGACGTGGTCGGCCTGGACGTCTCGCTCGCCATCGAGAAGGTGCTGCACCGGGAGTTCCGCGACCCGGGCCTCGCGCCCGCGCCGCTCCTGGAGCACCTGGTGGCCGCGGGCTGCCTCGGCCGCAAGACCGGCCGTGGCTTCCGCGAATATGCCCGCCGCTGACGGCGTCGGCGACTGGTTCCGGGACGAGAAGGACTGGGGCGGACTGCTCGACCCCGCCGACGGTCCCCCGCCCTTCGCGGGTGGGGGAAACCCCGGACCTGCGCATCAAGCTGCGCACATGCAGTACGTTCGGGTCATGTCCCAGCCCGCCAAGTCCTCACGTACCCCCGCCACGCCCGACGCGCCGGAGAGCGCCGCGGGCAGCCGCGCGGCGGCTCAGCGGCTCAAGATGCGCCGGGAGCTGGCGGCCGCCGCGATGGAGCTCTTCGCGACGAAGGGGTACGAGGCGACCACCGTCGACGAGATCGCGGCCGCGGCCGGGGTCGCCCGCCGCACCTTCTTCCGCCACTTCCGCTCCAAGGAAGAGGCGATCTTCCCGGACCACGACGACACACTGATCCGCGCGGAGGCCGTGCTGAACGCGGCCCCGGCCCACGAGCACCCGCTCGACACGGTGTGCCGCGGCATCAAGGAAGTCATGAAGATGTACGCGGGCCGGCCGGACATCTCAGTCGCCCGCTACAAGCTCACCCGCGAGGTGCCCACCCTGCGCGAGGCGGAGATCGCGTCGGTGGCCCGCTACGAGCGTCTCTTCACCCGCTACCTCCTCGGCCACTTCGACGAGCACGCCCACGCGGACGACGCGAACGACGACCCGCTGCTGGCCGAGGTCGCGGCGTCGGCGGTGGTCACCGCCCACAACCACGTGCTGCGGCGCTGGCTGCGGGCCGGTGGCCAGGGGGACGTCGAGCTCCAGCTGGACCATGCCTTCGCGATCGTACGGAAGACGTTCGGGAACGGGATCGGGGCGGGCAGAGAGGCTGCGCCCCGCCCGGCCGCGCCGGCCTCGGTCTCCTCGCAGGGGGAGGTGCTGGTGACGGTCGCTCGCACCGACGCGCCCCTGGACGAAGTGATGCGGACCATCGAGCAGGCGCTGAAGGAGCGCTCCTAGCGTGACGGTCGCGGTGGGTCGCGGTCACCGAACCGCGGCTCCGCCGCTCGTCCTCAATCGCCGGACGGGCTGAGTTGGTGGCCCCGGCGACCGGCCGCCCCGCCGCCGACGCCGGCATGCGCTGCCGGGTGCGTCACACCGTTCGTGTGATCGACGCCCCACAGCCCGCCCCCAGCATCCGGACGTCTCCCACAAGACGGGCCATTTTCCCCTACCCGTCAGTAGGTTTGATCGATCATCGCTCATTTGTTACGTAAAGATTTCATCTGAGAGCGATTCCTGGCACTCAGTGCCTTGCCACCTGACACGCGGTGTCATACCTTCGAGGTGTTCGGCCTGTCCCGGTGAGCCCATCGGCCCACCCCGCCGGACGCCTGCGTCACAGGCAACCTCCCGCGCCACAAAGCGCTGCCGAAGCACCACCCCCGCCGAACCGACGGCATCTTTCCCGAAACCCTCAGCAGCACCGACGTAACCCTCAGCGCCCCTTCCCTCAAGGGGCGCAAGCATCGCCGGAGGCAACACCGTGACCACTCAGGCCATTCTGGACGCCATCCAGTCGCCGGACTCGACGCCGGCCGACTTCGCCGCCCTGCCGCTCCCCGAGTCGTACCGCGCGATCACCGTGCACAAGGACGAGACGGACATGTTCGCGGGCCTGGAGACCCGCGACAAGGACCCGCGCAAGTCGATCCACCTCGACGAGGTCCCCCTGCCCGAGCTGGGTCCGGGCGAGGCCCTGGTCGCCGTCATGGCATCGAGTGTCAACTACAACTCGGTGTGGACCTCGATCTTCGAGCCGCTGTCGACGTTCGGCTTCCTGGAGCGCTACGGCCGGCTCAGCGAGCTCACCAAGCGGCACGACCTGCCGTACCACATCATCGGCTCCGACCTCGCGGGCGTCGTCCTGCGCACCGGCCCGGGCGTCAACGCCTGGAAGCCCGGTGACGAGGTCGTCGCGCACTGCCTGAGCGTGGAGCTGGAGTCCAGCGACGGCCACAACGACACGATGCTCGACCCCGAGCAGCGCATCTGGGGCTTCGAGACCAACTTCGGCGGCCTCGCCGAGATCGCGCTCGTCAAGTCCAACCAGCTGATGCCGAAGCCGGACCACCTCAGCTGGGAGGAGGCCGCCGCCCCGGGCCTGGTCAACTCCACCGCCTACCGCCAGCTGGTCTCCCGCAACGGCGCCGGCATGAAGCAGGGCGACAACGTCCTGATCTGGGGCGCGAGCGGCGGGCTCGGCTCGTACGCCACGCAGTTCGCGCTCGCGGGCGGCGCCAACCCCATCTGTGTCGTGTCCTCGCCGCAGAAGGCGGACATCTGCCGCGCGATGGGCGCCGAGGCGATCATCGACCGCAACGCCGAGGGCTACAAGTTCTGGAAGAACGAGCAGGAGCAGGACCCGCGCGAGTGGAAGCGCTTCGGCAAGCGCATCCGCGAACTCACCGGCGGCGAGGACGTCGACATCGTCTTCGAGCACCCGGGCCGCGAGACCTTCGGTGCCTCCGTCTACGTCACCCGCAAGGGCGGCACGATCGTCACCTGCGCCTCCACCTCGGGCTACAACCACGAGTACGACAACCGCTACCTGTGGATGTCCCTGAAGCGGATCATCGGCTCGCACTTCGCCAACTACCGCGAGGCCTGGGAGGCCAACCGGCTGATCGCGAAGGGCAAGATCCACCCCACCCTGTCGAAGGTCTACTCCCTGGAGGAGACCGGCCAGGCCGCCTACGACGTGCACCGCAACCTGCACCAGGGCAAGGTCGGCGTCCTCTGCCTCGCCCCCGGGGAAGGCCTCGGCGTGCGCGACGGGGAGATGCGTGCCAAGCACCTCGACGCCATCAACCGCTTCCGCAACATCTGAGACACCCGAGGTCATAGATGACTGAGCGTCAGAATGCCGAAGGCAGGCGGGAGAAGGACCGGCCGTGGCTCATGCGCACGTACGCCGGGCACTCCACGGCCGAGGCGTCCAACGAGCTGTACCGGCGCAACCTCGCCAAGGGCCAGACGGGTCTGTCGGTGGCGTTCGACCTGCCGACGCAGACCGGCTACGACCCCGACCACATCCTCGCCCGCGGCGAGGTCGGCCGGGTGGGCGTACCCGTCTCGCACCTCGGTGACATGCGCCGGCTGTTCCAGGACATCCCCCTGGAGCAGATGAACACCTCGATGACGATCAACGCCACCGCCATGTGGCTGCTGGCGCTCTACCAGGTCGTCGCGGAGGAGCAGGGCGCGGACGTCACCAAGCTCCAGGGCACGACCCAGAACGACATCGTCAAGGAGTACCTGTCCCGGGGGACGCACGTCTTCCCGCCGGGGCCCTCGCTCCGGCTGACGACGGACATGATCGCGTACACGGTCTCCCACCTCCCGAAGTGGAACCCGATCAACATCTGCAGCTACCACCTGCAGGAGGCGGGCGCCACGCCGGTCCAGGAGATCGCGTACGCGATGTCCACCGCCGTCGCCGTCCTCGACGCGGTGCGCGACAGCGGCCAGGTGCCGCAGGAGCGCATGGGTGACGTCGTCGCCCGCATCTCCTTCTTCGTGAACGCCGGCGTCCGGTTCGTCGAGGAGATGTGCAAGATGCGGGCGTTCGGCCGCATCTGGGACCAGGTCACCCGCGAGCGGTACGGCATCGAGAACCCCAAGCAGCGCCGCTTCCGGTACGGCGTCCAGGTGAACTCGCTCGGGCTGACCGAGGCGCAGCCGGAGAACAACGTCCAGCGGATCGTCCTGGAGATGCTCGCCGTGACGCTCTCGAAGGACGCACGCGCGCGTGCCGTGCAGCTTCCCGCCTGGAACGAGGCCCTCGGCCTGCCCCGGCCCTGGGACCAGCAGTGGTCGCTGCGCATCCAGCAGGTGCTCGCCCATGAGAGCGACCTGCTGGAGTACGACGACATCTTCGAGGGCTCGCACGTCATCGAGGCGAAGGTCGCCCAGCTGGTCGGGGACTCGCTCGCGGAGATGGACCGGATCCAGGAGATGGGCGGCGCCATGGCGGCCGTCGAGTCCGGCTACCTGAAGTCGCAGCTGGTGGCGTCGCACGCCGAGCGGCGGGGCCGGATCGAGTCCGGCCAGGAGAAGATCGTCGGCGTCAACATCTTCGAGACCACCGAGCCGAACCCGCTCACGGCCGACCTGGACACCGCGATCCAGACGGTCGACCCGGCGGTAGAGGCCCGGGTCGTCGAGGCGATCGGGCGCTGGCGCGACACGCGCTACCAGCCGCCGTTCAACCACCCGCGGCCCTGCAAGGCCCTGGAGCGGCTGAAGGAGGCCGCCAAGGGCACCGACAACCTCATGGAGGCCACCCTGGAGTGCGCCCGGGCCGGCGTCACGACCGGCGAGTGGGCGGGCGCGCTCCGGGAGGTGTTCGGCGAGTTCCGGGCGCCCACCGGGGTCTCCTCGGCTCCGATAGCCGTTCCCGTCGAGGCGGGCTCGGCGCTGGCCGAGGTGCGGGCCAGGGTGGACGCCACCGCACGCGACCTGGGCAGCGGCAAGCTGCGCTTCCTGGTCGGCAAGCCGGGTCTCGACGGCCACTCCAACGGCGCCGAGCAGATCGCCGTCCGCGCCCGGGACGCCGGCTTCGAGGTGGTCTACCAGGGCATCCGGCTCACCCCCGAGCAGATCGTGGACGCGGCCCTCGCCGAGGACGTGCACGCGGTCGGCCTGTCGATCCTCTCCGGGTCGCACGCCCAGCTGGTCCCGGACGTCCTGGAACGACTCCGTGTGGCCGGTGCCACAGATATACCCGTGATCGCCGGTGGCATCATCCCGAACGGTGATGCCGAGCAGCTGCGGGAAGCCGGAGTGGCCGCGGTCTTCACCCCGAAGGACTTCGACATCACCGGAATCATCGGCCGCATCGTCGACGAGATCCGGAAAGCGAACAAGCTCGACCCCCTGGAGGTCCCCGCATGACGACCGTCAACCGTCTCCGCCCGCGGCGCTCGTGCCTGGCCGTACCCGGTTCGAACCCCCGCTTCCTGGAGAAGGCGCAGGGTCTCCCGGCGGACCAGGTCTTCCTCGACCTGGAGGACGCGTGCGCGCCGCTCGCCAAGCCCGAGGCGCGGCACACCATCGTCAAGTTCCTCAACGAGGGCGACTGGACGGGCAAGACGCGCGTGGTGCGGGTCAACGACTGGACGACCGAGTGGACGTACCGTGACGTCGTGACCGTGGTCGAGGGCGCCGGGCAGAACCTCGACTGCATCATGCTGCCGAAGGTGCAGACGGCCCAGCAGGTCGTCGCGCTCGACCTCCTCCTCACCCAGATCGAGAAGACCATGGGCTTCGAGGTCGGCAAGATCGGCATCGAGGCGCAGATCGAGAACGCCCAGGGCCTCAACAACGTCAACGAGATCGCCACCGCGTCCCAGCGCGTCGAGACGATCATCTTCGGCCCGGCCGACTTCATGGCGTCCATCAACATGAAGTCGCTGGTCGTGGGCGAGCAGCCGCCCGGCTACCCGGCGGACGCCTACCACTACATCCTGATGAAGATCCTGATGGCCGCCCGCGCCAACAACCTCCAGGCGATCGACGGCCCCTACCTCCAGATCCGCAACATCGACGGCTACCGCGAGGTCGCCCAGCGCGCCGCCGCGCTCGGCTTCGACGGCAAGTGGGTGCTGCACCCGGGCCAGGTCGAGGCGTCCAACGAGATCTTCTCGCCGTCGCAGGAGGACTACGACCACGCCGAGCTGATCCTGGACGCGTACGACTACTACACGTCCGAGGCGGGCGGCAAGAAGGGCTCCGCGATGCTCGGCGACGAGATGATCGACGAGGCCAGCCGCAAGATGGCCCTGGTCATCTCCGGCAAGGGCCGCGCGGCCGGCATGCAGCGCACCAGCAAGTTCGAGATCCCGGAGGGCTGAGCGCGATGCAGTTCGGACGCACGTACGAGGAGTTCGAGGTCGGGGCGACGTACAAGCACTGGCCCGGAAAGACGGTCACGGAGTACGACGACCACCTGTTCTGTCTCCTCACCATGAACCACCATCCGCTCCACATGGACACGAACTACGCCGAGAAGACGACGGACTTCGGCAAGAACGTGGTGGTCGGGAACTACATCTACTCGCTGCTGCTGGGCATGTCCGTGCCGGACATCTCGGGCAAGGCGATCGCCAACCTGGAGATCGAGTCGCTCAAGCACGTGGCGCCGACCTTCCACGGCGACACGATCTACGGCCAGACGACCGTGCTCGACAAGTGGCCCTCCAAGTCGAAGGACGACCGCGGGATCGTCTACGTCGAGACCAAGGGCTACAAGCAGGACGGCACGCTGGTGTGCATCTTCCGCCGCAAGGTGATGGTGCCGACCGAGACGTACATCAAGGAGCGCGGCGGCGAGCAGCCGGGCCGCCCCGAGCTGAAGGAACAGGGGAAGTAAGCGATGGCCCGTCTCGCCCAGACCGCCGGTCTGACCGACGTCCAGCAGGAGATCCTCTCCACCGTCCGCGACTTCGTGGACAAGGAGATCATCCCGGTCGCCACCGAGCTGGAGCACCGCGACGAGTACCCGCAGCAGATCGTCGACGGCCTCAAGGAGCTCGGCCTGTTCGGCCTGATGATCCCCGAGGAGTACGGCGGCCTGGGCGAGTCCCTCCTGACGTACGCGCTGTGCGTCGAGGAGATCGCCCGGGGCTGGATGTCCGTCTCCGGGATCATCAACACGCACTTCATCGTGGCGTACATGCTCAAGCAGCACGGCACGCAGGAGCAGAAGGAGCACTTCCTGCCGCGGATGGCGGCCGGCGACATCCGGGGCGCGTTCTCGATGTCGGAGCCGGGCCTCGGCTCGGACGTGTCTGCGATCACCTCGAAGGCGGTGAAGGACGGCGACGAGTACGTCCTGAACGGCCAGAAGATGTGGCTGACCAACGGCGGGACGTCGTCCCTGGTGGCCGTCCTCGTGCGGAGTGACGAAGGCCACCCCGAGGGCACGGCCCCGCACAAGTCGATGACGACCTTCCTGGTGGAGAAGGAGCCCGGCTTCGGCGAGGTCCGCCCCGGCCTCACCATCCCGGGCAAGATCGACAAGATGGGCTACAAGGGCGTCGACACCACCGAGCTGATCATGGACGGGCTGCGGGTCCCGGCCGATCGGGTGCTCGGCGGGGCCACCGGCCGAGGTTTTTACCAAATGATGGACGGGGTCGAGGTCGGTCGCGTCAACGTGGCGGCGCGTGGCTGCGGTGTCGCGCAGCGTGCGTTCGAACTGGGCGTCCGGTACGCCCAGCAGCGTCACACTTTCGGCAAGGCGATCGCCCAGCACCAGGCCATCCAGTTCAAGCTGGCGGAGATGGCCACCAAGGTCGAGGCCGCGCATGCCATGATGGTCAACGCTGCACGCAAAAAAGACTCCGGGGAACGAAACGACCTCGAGGCCGGGATGGCGAAGTACCTCGCCTCCGAGTACTGCAAGGAGGTCGTGGAGGACGCCTTCCGGATCCACGGCGGCTACGGCTTCTCCAAGGAGTACGAGATCGAACGTCTCTACCGTGAGGCGCCCATGTTGCTGATCGGCGAAGGTACCGCCGAGATCCAGAAAATGATCATCGGGCGAAGGTTGCTCGAAGAGTATCGATTCCAGGGCTGATTGTCCCGGTACGGGGTGTTTTCTTCGAGAAGAAGATCACACCCCGTCAACGGTCTTCGGCCGCCGACTCGGCTTCCTGGCTTGCCCAGTTGCGGCCCCCGACCGGTACGATCCCGGAAAGCCGCCGTCCCCATTTCCCGCGCGGCATCATCCGCTACGAAGGTCATCCATGCCCCACAGCCAAACCTCTGCACATCGAGACAGCCTGGCCGGCGTACGCCTCGCGCGCGGAGCATCGCCGTGGCTTCTCCCGACCGTCGCCACCGCAGCCGTCAGCCTCCTGCGCGCCCGTCGCTCCGGCGCCGCCAAGGCCGTCGCCCTGCCCGCCACCGCGCTCGCGGCGGGCATGCTGTGGTTCTTCCGCGACCCCGAGCGGGAGATCGCCCAGGGCCGTGTCATCTCCCCTGCCGACGGCGTGGTGCAGAGCATCATGCCGTGGAAGGACGGACGCACCCGGGTCGCGATCTTCATGAGCCCGCTCAACGTCCACGTCAACCGCGCGCCCCTCGCGGGCGAGGTGACGTCGGTGGAGCACATCCCCGGTGGCTTCGTTCCCGCCTTCAACAAGGAGAGCGAGAACAACGAGCGCGTAGTCTGGCATTTCGACACCGAACTCGGCGACATCGAGATGATCCAGATCGCCGGCGCGGTGGCCCGCCGCATCGTCCCCTACGTCCCGCAGGGCACGAAGGTCGAGCAGGGCGACCGCATCGGTCTGATCCGCTTCGGCTCGCGCGTCGACATCTACCTGCCGGAGGGCGTGGAGGTCGCGGTCGAGGTCGGCCAGAAGACCGTGGCTGGGGTGACTCGCATTGACCGTGATTGATCCTGAGACCCAGGCGGGCTGGGTGCCCGAGGCCGACGAGATCGGCGACGACGAGGAGGAGATGCCGCTCTCTCTCCGCCTCTCGATAGCGGACACCCTCACGCTCGGCAACGCCACGTGCGGTTTCATGGCGGTGTACTTCACCACCACCGGCATCCTGATCCCGCACCTCACCGGGGACGACCAGTCGGCCGGCATGGCGCGCCACAGCGCCGCGACCGCGGTCATCCTCATGCTCTGCGCGGCGGTCTTCGACCTGTTCGACGGCCTGGTGGCACGCAAGCTGCGCTCCTCCCCCATGGGCGCGGAACTGGACAACCTCTCCGACCTGATCAGCTTCGGCCTCGCGCCGGCGTACTTCGTGCTCGTCTACGGCATGGTGGCCGACGACGCGTACCAGAAGGTGGCCGCGGTCGGAGCGGTGGTCGTGCTGCTCGCCGTGGTGCTGAGACTCGCCCGGTTCTCGTGCGTGACACCGCCGAACGGCATGTTCCAGGGCATGCCGAGCCCGTTCGGTGCGCTGACGGTGGTCTCCATCGTCCTGCTGGAACTCCCCTTCGTCGCGACGCTTCTCGCCATCCTGGGCACGGCCTGGCTGATGGTGAGCCGGGTGGAGTACCCGAAGCCGCGTGGCCGCCTCGCGGTCGCGATGCTCGCGTGGATCGTCCTCTCGATGGGGCTCCTCGTCTCCTGGGCCTTCGACGCGCCCAGCGGCCAGCTCCTCCTGCAGACCGGCTGCGCGCTGCAGCTGGTGATGGGCGCGGTGATCCCGCTGTTCGCCACGGCCCGCCGGGTGAACAACTTCCGCGACAACAGGCGCGAGGCGCGGGCGGCACAGCTGCCCTGACCCTCGTCGGAACGCGAAACGGGTGTGGCCCGAGCCTTCGAGGCTCGGGCCACACCCGTTTCGGCTTCAAGTGCACACGGGGTTGGCCTTTGACCGGTCAACCACCCCAGGTCGCGGCCGAGTTGCGCAGGGCGAGGCTGGGGAGGACGGTGGAATTGGGCTGAACTTTACCGGGGTTTGCCCCAATTCGGGGGATGGGGACTGCCCCCCTCTTTTCGAACAGGAGGACCCCCATGCCCTCACTCACGGTGAAAGACCACTCCGTGCCGCACATCTCGACGCTCCCGACGATCCCGCCGAGTCCGGGCCAAACGGTGCAGCTGTTCGTGCGCGAGTACCGGAAGACCGGTGGCCCGCAGCCGCCTCCCGTGCTGATGCTCCACGGCCGGAGCGTGCCTGCGGTCGCGGGCTTCGACCTCGTGATTCCCGGTTCGGGCGGCTCCGACATCCGGTACAGCTGGGCACAGCAGCTGGCCCAGCACGGCTTCGACGTGTTCCTGATGGACCTCCAGGGCAGCGGGCGGACACCACGGCCGCTGCCGATGGACCAACCCTGCAACGCCAACCCTGCCCAGCAGGAGTCGGTCCTCGTGCCCAACCCGCTCTCAGCCAAATGCGCACCGCCGTACGGGTACCAGCTCGGCAACTCCGAGAGCGAGGAGGCGGAAGTCGACACAGTGGTCAAGTTCATCAAGACCCAGACCGGTACGACCGGCCCGATCGACTTCGTCGGCTGGTCCGCCGGCGCCCTTGTCATGGGCCCCTACACTCTCAAGCACCCCGAGAACGTCAAGAGCCTCTTCCTGCTCGCCCCGATCTTCCCGCCCAAGGGCCGCTGGTCCGGCGACGCCATGAATCCGTTTGGACGTCCTTCGGAGGCCGCGGTACTGCCCCTGTCCACGCCGGCCCTCACGTTCGGCTTCCCGATGCACGTCGCCAGCAAGACCGGCTTCAAGATCGGCTGGGACAAGGAGCAGGCCAGCCCGCTCCAGCGGGAACCCGACATGGGAGACATCGTGTGGGACGCGATGATGGCCAACGACGCCCTGGGCAGCACCTGGGGACCGATACCGCCAGGGGGCACCGCGGAGGGCGTCCTTCGGTACCGGAACACCTACTGGTGGGGCTGGAACAACCACACCGTTCCGCTCAAGGACGCCTCAGGCACGTACATCCTCGGTGACCGGGTGCCCGTGATGATCGTCTACGGCGAGACGGACCGGACGGCCAACACCCCGCCGGCCCCACCGCTCCCGGATGTCCTGACGTTCTCCGTCCCGGGCCTGTACAAGGCGATCCCGGGACCGAAGAAGCTGATGTTCGAGCTGGCCGACGCGGGACACTCTGTGGTCTGGGAGCGCCCCGCCAAGGTGGTCCAGCACATGTCCATGCAGTGGTTCGACAAGCACCGGGTGGAGGACCAGACGAGTGGCAGCTTCTACCGGGACGACGACGGGCTCCTGACCCAGCTGGACTAGGCGCCCTCAGCTCAGGAAGTCCCGCGCGATCTGCTCGGCGACCCGCTCCAGGATCGGCCCGGCCTCCGCGATGCACTTCACCACGTCCGGTTCGACCTCGGTCAGCGGGTAGGCACGGCGGATCCCGGCCCGCCCGAGCGCCTGTGGCGGGAGGGCGAGGCGGCCGCAGACCGCGACGACCTCCTTGCCGACGGCGCGCGCAGCGGCCGCGACCCCGGCCGGCGCCTTGCCGTGCAGGGTCTGCTCGTCGAGGGAACCCTCACCGGTGATCACCAGCGTGGCCCGCTCCAGCGCGGGCGCGAAGCCCAGGACGTCGAGCATGACGTCGATACCGGCCCGGAAGCGCGCGCCGAGCAGCAGGGCGCCGTACCCGATGCCCCCGGCCGCGCCCGCGCCCGGCGCGACCGCGTACTCGGCGGCACGCGGACCGACCTCGGTCTCCAGGACCTTCGCGAAGTTGGCGAGCGCGGCGTCCAGGAGCTCCACGTCGTCCGGCGAGGCGCCCTTCTGCGGGCCGTAGACGGCCGGCGCGCCCTTCGGGCCGGTGAGCGGGTTGTCGACGTCGCTGGCGAGGACCAGGTCGACGGTGGACAGGCGCGGGTCAAGGCCTGACAGGTCGGCACGGGCCACATCGGCGAGGCCGCCGCCGCCCGGCGGCACCGGCTCGCCGTCCGCGTCGAGGAGGCGGGCGCCGAGCGCCGACAGCATCCCGGCCCCGCCGTCGGTCGTGGCACTGCCCCCGACGCCGAAGACGATCGTGCGCGCGCCCGCGTCCAGCGCGGCCCGCAGCAGCTCTCCGGAGCCGTACGTGGAGGCCGTCAGGGGCGCGAAGACGCCGCGGGGCAGCCGCTGCAGTCCGCTCGCCTCGGCCATCTCCACGACCGCGGTGTCGCCGCGCAGCGCGAACGCGGCGGTGACCTCCTGCCCGAGCGGCCCGGCGACCTTACGCTCGTGGCGTTCGAAGCCGGCCGCGACCGCCGCGGCCACCGTGCCGTCCCCGCCGTCCGCGACGGGCAGCGCCTCGACGTCGGCGCCGGGCACGATCCGCCTGAGCCCGGCCGTGACCCGCTGGGCGACCTCCACTGCCGTCAGCGAGCCCTTGAACTTGTCCGCGGCGATGAGCACGCGCTGTGTCACCTGTATCCCCTTGCTCTCCGGGCCTCGCGCACGTCAAGGCCAGTCGCGCCGCTGTGACCTTAACCGGAGGACACCCTCGCCGTCATGCCCCGCCCGAAGCCTGGGAAGCGGCTGGGAACCGTCTGCGAAAACGGGTAGACCTCAGCCATGACCAGTCTGGGGCCCGACTACGCCGACCGCGTGCTCGGCGGCTGGCTCGGCCGGATCGCGGGCAACATGCTCGGCAAACCGGTGGAGCGGGGCGACCTGTGGACCCGGGAGCGCATCGACGGCTACCTGCGGCGGGCCGCCGCCCTGCCGCTCACCGACTACCTCCCCGAGCCCCCCGACGAGAGCGACGCGCTCGCCCTGCGCCCGGAGTGGCGGCAGTGCGTGCGCGGCCGGATCCACGGCAGCTGCCGCGACGACGACGTCGACTACGCGATCCTCGGCCTGCACCTCCTGGAGACCCACGGCTTCGGCTTCAGCACCGAGCAGGTGGGCGAGCTGTGGCTGCAGCGGCTGCCGTACCTCCAGACCTTCACGGCGGAGCGGGCGGCCTACCGCAACCTCACCAACGGACTGAAACCGCCCCTCACCGCCACCTACGACAACCCGCACCAGGAGTGGATCGGCGCCCTGATCCGCGCCGACGTCTTCGGCTGGACCTGCCCGGACGACCCGCACCGGGCCGCCACCCTGGCCCGTCGGGACGCGGTCCTCTCGCACTCCGGGAACGGGGTGTACGGCGCGATGTGGGCGGCCGCGCTGATCTCGGCGGCGTTCACCGCGCCGACGGTGCGGCAGGCGGTGGACGCGGCGCTCACCGTCGTACCGGCGGGCTGCCGCCTGGCCCGGACCGTGCGCCGGGTGGTCTCCCTGTACGAGGCCCGGATGGGCTGGGAGGACACCCTCACCACCGTCGCCGCCGAGACCGCCGGCCTCGGCTGGATCCACACCGTCCCCAACGCGGCCGTGCTCACCGCCGGACTGCTGTACGGCGAGGGCGACTTCACCCGGACCGTCGCCCTCACCGTGCGCGGCGGCCTGGACACCGACTCCAACGGGGCGACGGCGGGCTCGGTGGCCGGGGTGCTGACCGGCGCGGCGGCCGTCCCCGGCCAGTGGACGATCCCCCTCGAGGACACGGTCCGCAGCGCCGTCTTCGGTTTCGACGGGGCCCGCATCAGCGACCTGGCGGCACGCACCGTACGCCTCGCCCGGACCGGCGCGCAGTCCGCACTGGCTACGCTTCCCGAGTGACCACCACCGACGCTTACGCCGCGTACATCGCGAGCCTCCCCCGGATCCTCGCCGGGGCCGCCGCGCTCATCCGGGACACCGAGGGACGGATCCTGCTCGTCGAGCCGAACTACCGGGAGGGCTGGGCGCTGCCGGGCGGGACCGTCGAGTCCGACGACGGGGAGACCCCGCGCCAGGGCGCCCGCCGGGAGACCCTGGAGGAGATCGGCCTGGACCGCGAGATGGGCCGGCTGCTGGCGGTGGACTGGGTGCACGGCGCGGGCCGGCCACCGATCGTCGCCTACCTGTACGACGGCGGGGTCGTCTCCGACGCCGACCTCCGGGCGATCCGGCTCCAGGAGGAGGAGCTGCTGTCCTGGCGGCTGGTCTCCCGGGAGGAACTCCCCGCACACCTCCCGGGCTCCCTGGGCCGCCGGGTCCTGGCCGCCCTGGACGTCCTCGTGGCGGATGCGGGCACGGCGGAACTGGAGAACGGTCACCGGGTCGGCTGACCCGGCCGCCCCGGCTGTCTGCACCCCGGGCCGCCCCCGATAACCGCTGGCCCCGGCTGCCCGCCCGTCCTACCCTCGGCCCCATGAACAGGCCCCTCGTCGCCGTCCTCAGCGGCGCCGGCATCTCGACCGACTCCGGGATCCCCGACTACCGCGGCCCCAACGGGCTGTGGCGGAAGGATCCCGAGGCCGAGAAGCTCGTGACGTACGAGTACTACATGGGCGACCCGGAGATCCGGCGGCGGTCCTGGCAGATGCGGCATCGGAACCGGACCCTGCAGGCGGAGCCGAACGCGGCGCACCGGGCCGTCGCCGAGCTGGAGCGGTCCGGGGTTCCGGTGCGGGTGATCACGCAGAACGTGGACGGGCTGCACCAGCTCGCCGGGATGCCCGCCCGCAAGGTGCTCGAACTGCACGGCTCGGCACGCAGCGTGGTGTGCACGAAGTGCCATGCGCGGGGGCCGATGGCGGACGCGATCGCCCGCGTCGAGGCCGGCGAGGAGGACCCGCCGTGCCTGGAGTGCGGGGGCATCCTCAAGTCGGCGACCGTGATGTTCGGCGAGCGGCTCGACCCTGAGGTCCTCGGCGAGGCCGTCGCCATCAGCAAGGCCTGCACGGTGTTCGTGGCCGTCGGGAGCAGCCTCCAGGTCCAGCCGGCCGCCGGGCTCGCGGGTGTCGCGGCCGACCACGGCGCCCGGCTGGTCATCGTCAACGCCGAGCCGACGCCGTACGACGACCGGGCCGACGAGATCGTCCGCGAACCGATCGGCACGGCCCTGCCGAAGCTGCTCTCCGCGCTCCAGGCCGGTTAGAAGAGACCCGCTCCCCGTTCGAAGTCCAGCAGGCGCTGCTTGCGCGGCAGGCCGCCGCCGTATCCGGTGAGGCTGCCGTTGGCGCCGATCACGCGGTGACAGGGGACGATGATGCCGACCGGGTTCTTCCCGTTGGCGAGGCCGACCGCGCGGGAGGCCTGGGGGTTGCCGAGGGCTTCGGCGAGTTCGCCGTACGAGCGGGTCTCGCCGTAGGGGATCCGGCGCAGCTGTTCCCAGACGCCGCGCTGGAACGGGGTTCCGTTCAGGCGCAGTTCGACGGTGAATTCCTTCAACTCGCCCGCGAAGTAGGCGGTCAGCTGTTCCGCGGTCTCGGTGAAGAGGTCGTCGTCGCGGGCGCCGAAGGTCTCCTCGGGCGGGCGGTGGCGCTGGTCCTCCATGTAGAGGCCGCACAGGGTGCCGTCCTCGGCCACCAGGGTGAGGGGGCCGTAGGGGCTGTCGGTCACGGTGTGGTTCTTCACGGCAATGTCCTCGAACGTCCTTATACGGGCAGGAAGTTGATCGGGTGGCTGTCGGTCGCCCACAGGTACTGGACGGCGTACGCGCGCCAGGGGCGCCAGGCCGCCGCGCGGGCGGTGAGGGCCGCCGGGGTGCCGGGCAGGCCCAACTCCTGGGCGGCCCGGCGGATTCCGAGGTCGGTGGGGAGGAAGGCGTCGGGGTCGCCGAGGGCGCGCATGGCGACGACGTCGACGGTCCACGGACCGAAGCCGGGGAGGGCGAGGAGGCGGGCGCGCGCCTCGGACCAGTCGCTCTCGACGCCCAGGTGGAGGGTGCCGTCGGCGAGTTGGCCGACGAGGGTGGTGAAGGTGGTGCGGCGGGTGCGGGGCATCGCCAGGGAGTCCGGGGGTACGTCCGCGAGCGCCTCGGGGGACGGGAAGAGATGGGTGAGGCCGCCCTCGGGGTCGTCCACCGGGGTGCCGTGGGCGGTCACCAGGCGGGCCGCGTGGGTGCGGGCGGCGGCCGTGGAGACCTGCTGGCCGAGCACGGCCCGGACGGCGAACTCCGCCTCGTCGACCGTGCGCGGCACCCGCCGCCCCGGCGCCTTGTCGACCAGCGGGGCGAGGAAGGGGTCCGTGCGCAGCTGGTCGTCGACGGCGACCGGGTCGGCGTCCAGGTCGAGCAGCCGCCGGCAGCGGCTGATGGCGACGGGCAGGTCACGCAGGTCGCTGAGGGTGAGCCGGCAGGCGATGTGGTCGGGCTTCGGGGTGAGAGCGGCGATGCCGTGGCCGTACGGCAGCCGCAGGGTCCGCCGGTAGGCGCCGTCCCGCCACTCCTCCACGCCGGGCACGGCGGTGGCCGCGAGGTGGCCGAAGAGGTTGTCGGGGTTGAGGGGGGCGCGGAAGGGCAGGCGCAGGGTGAGCGTGCCGGGGGCGAGCTGGGCCGACCTGGGGCGGCGGTCGCGTAGTTCCGTCGGCGAGAGAGCGAAGACCTCGCGGACGGTGTCGTTGAAGGTGCGGATCGAGGAGAAGCCGGCTGCGAAGGCGAGCTCCGCCATCGGCAGCGCGGTCGTCTCGATCAACAGGCGGGCGGTCTGGGCGCGTTGGGCCCGGGCGAGGGCCAGCGGGCCGGCGCCGAGCTCGGCGAGCAGCTGGCGTTCGACCTGCCGGGGGCTGTAGCCGAGGCGGGCGGCGAGGCCGGGTACGCCCTCGCGGTCCACGATCCCGTCGGCGATCAGCCGCATGGCGCGGGCGACCAGGTCGGCGCGCTGGTTCCACTCCGGGGAACCGGGGCTGGTGTCGGGCCGGCAGCGCTTGCAGGCCCGGAACCCGGCCTGCTGGCAGGCGGCCGCGCTCGGGTAGAACGTCATGTTCTCGGGTTTGGGCGGTACCACCGGGCAGCTGGGCCGGCAGTAGATCCGGGTGGTCAGGACGGCGGTGAAGAACCAGCCGTCGAACCGCGCGTCCTTCGACTGCACGGCCCGTACGCAGTGCTCGCGGTCGAGCTGCATCCCTTTCTGCATGGGTCCAGCATCGGCCACCGGGTGCGGCCGATGCTGGCGGGAATCCGACACGAAGGTTCGCTGACCTTCGGGACCCCGACGGCCAGGAGGTTCTGCGGCCGTCAGGCGAAGTAGTGGTCCTGGTCGAGGTCGGCCAGCAGCCCCGGCTGCGCGGGCCGCCAGTCGTACCGCTCGCGGGTGGCGGCGCCGGATGTGGGGTTGTCGTTGCCGACGAAGGCCGCCATCCAGCCGAAGTGGTCGGACGCCTCCTCCCGTGCGAGGGACACGACCGGCACGTCGAGGCGGCGGCCGATGACCTCGGAGATGCCGCGGAGCGGGACGCCCTCGTCGGCGACCGCGTGCAGCACGGCCCCGGCCGGCGCCGTCTCCAGGGCCTTGCGGTAGAGGGTGGCGGCGTCGAGGCGGTGCACGGACGACCAGCGGTTGGTGCCGTCCCCCACGTGGGCGGCGACACCCTTGTCGCGGGCGACGCCGATCAGGAACGGGACGAAGGCGTGGTCGCCTGCTCCGTGCACCTGGGGGAGCCGGATCGCCGACACCCGCACCCCGCGGTCGGCCAGGGCCAGGGCGGAGCGTTCAGCTTCGGCCCGGTGGGCGCCGGGGCCCGCGGGGTCGGGCGTGTCCTCCTCGGTGCCGAGGCGTCCCGGGGCGAGGAGGCCGGTCACCGAGGTGACGACCAGGGGCCGGCCGGACCCGGCGAGCGCGTCGCCGAGGGCCTTCAGCACGTCGAGTTCGGTACGGAGAGCGCCGGGCATGTCGGAGAAGTCATGGTTGTACCCCGTGTGGATCACCCCGTCCACCGCTCCCGCCGCGACCCGCAGGCCGTCGACGTCGTTCAGGTCGCCGCGGTGCGCCTCCGCTCCCACCTCCTTCAGGGCCGCCTCGGCCGCGTCCGAGCGGGCGAGGCCGAGCACCTGGTGGCCGGCGTCGAGCAGTTCGCGGACCACCGCGCTGCCGATGAACCCGGTGGCGCCGGTGACGAACACACGCATGACGAATCACCTCACGGAGAGTGCATTGCTGGGATGACCTCAGCGTGCGCCCGGCCCCGGGGCCGGGTCCAAGACCTGTTCCGTACCCGGCGATGCCCGTCCGGTCATGACCGCAGCTCACGGCGGCGGGAGCCAGGACGCCGGGAGTAGAGTCGAGGGGTGCCCGATTCCTTCGTACCGCCGGTGGACCTGGAGCTGCGCCTGGTGCGCTACTTCACCGTGGTCGCCGAGGAGCTGCACTTCGGCCGCGCGGCCGACGCGCTGCATCTCGCGCAGCCGTCGCTGAGCCGTCAGATCCGGCGCCTGGAGCGGGAGCTGGGCGTCCGGCTGCTCGACCGCACCCCGCGCGGCACCCGGCTCACCGAAGCCGGGGAGACCTTTCTGCCGCAGGCCAGGGAGCTGCTGCGGACCGCCGCCCGGGCCGCCGCCAGCGCCCGCTCGGCCGCCGCGCACGGTCCCTTCACCGTCGGGTACACCACCCACCAGATCGTCACCCCGGCCGTGCGCGAGCTGCGCCACCACCACCCGGAGGCGGACGTCCGCACCCTGCACGTGGACTGGAACGAACCGCGCGCCGCGCTCCTTGACCACCGGGTCGACGTGGTGGTGACCCGGTTCCTGTTCGCCGCCGACGGCCTGGACATCACGGTCCTCTACGACGAGCCGCGGGTCCTCCTGGTGCCGCTCGGCCACCGGCTGGCCGGCAGGGACTCGGTCACCCTCGCGGACTTCGCCGACGAGCCGCTCCCCCGCTTCACCGGCGCCGACCGGATCGGCGCGAATCCCCCCGGCCACACCAACCTGGGCGCCCTGGTGGAGACGCTGGAGGACAAGCTGGAGCTGGTGGCGAGCGGTGAGGTGGTGTCCCTGGCGCCGGCCGGGTTCCGCGGCAACCTGCGGCCGGACATCGTCGCCGTCCCCATCGAGGACGCGGCCCCCCTCCAGGTGGTCCTCGCCGCCCGCGCCGGGGACCGGCATCCCCTGTTCCCGGCGTTCCGCCGCGCGGCGCAGACCCATCTGATCCCCTCCGGCGCCACCCGGACCGGGCGCCCGCACGCGGGGACCGGGGCCGGCCGATGAGCGGTTCCGGGAGGGTCACACTGAACGACGTGGCCGCCGCCAGCGGGGTCTCGCGCGCCACGGTCAGCTTCGTCCTCAACGACGACCCGCGCCAGACCATCTCGGCCGCCACCCGCGACCGGGTGCGGCAGGCCGCGCGCGACCTCGGCTACGTCCCGCACGGGGTGGCCCGGGCCCTGCGCGAGGGCAGCTCACGGGTGGTGGTCCTGGACCTGGACCGGGGCCTGGAGGGCAACTACTCGCGCAGCTACGTCCGCGGCCTCGACGACGAACTCGCCGCGCACGGGCACGTCCTGCTGGTCCGGCACGGCCGGCACTCGGCGGAGGCGACCCGGCAGGTGCTGGACGCGATCACCCCGCGGGCCGTGCTGCGGTTCGCCGAGCCGTATCTGACCGGTCACGACCTGGAGGACCGGGGCGGCGGCTGGAAGGACGGCCTCGCCGCGCACGCGGCCCTGCAGATCCGGTACCTCACCGAGCACGGGCACACCCGGATCGCGCTGGCCCTGCCGGCGGAGGACTCCGCGCTGGCACAGGCCAGGCGGCGGTTCGCCGAACACACCCTGCACAGCCTGGGCCTGCCGCCCCTGGTGCCGTGCACGGTGCCCCGGCCGCGGCAGGCGGGCACCGCGGCGGTGGCCGCGCTGCGCACGGCGCACCCGGACGTCACGGCGGTCGCCGCCTTCGACGACGACGTCGCCCTGCGCACCCTGACCGCCCTGCACGACCTCGGCCTGGCCGTACCCGACGACCTGGCGGTGATCGGCTACGACGACACCGAGTACGGCGAGCTGAGCACCCCCGCTCTGACCACCGTGCACATCGACGCGGAGGCCCACGGCCGGCTGGCCGCGCGGACCGCGCTGGGGCTGGACACGGCGGGGCTGGTACCGGTGCCGGCGCGGATCATCGTGCGGGACTCGGCCTGAGCGGAGTCCCGCACGCGGGAGCGGCACGCACCGGACCGTCAGCCCAGGTCCGCGCCCGTGTCGGCCGAGTCGTCGCCCCGCACCACGCACAGCGCCCAGATGATGAATCCGGACAGCGCGATCATCACGACGGACCAGACCGGGTAGTACGGCAGGGACAGGAAGTTGGCGATGATCACCAGTGCGGCGATGGCCACCCCGGCGCCGCGTGCCCACGCGGCCGGCTGGAAGAGGCCGATGCTGACGACCACGGCGATCACGCCGAGGACCAGGTGGATCCAGCCCCAGCTGGTGAGGTCGAACTTGAACACGTAGTTGGGGGTCGTCACGAAGACGTCGTCCTGGGCGATGGCCATGATGCCCCGGAACACCGCGAGCAGTCCGGCGATCATGAGCATGACGGCGGCGAAGGCGGTCAGTCCTCCGGCCCAAGCCATCTTGGCGGTGTGCTGGTGCGGGTGGTGCGCGGGATGTGTGGCGGTCATGCGGCTGCCTCGATTCGTTCTCGGTGGGGGTGCTCAGCGCCCGTGGGCGGTGGGCACCGAGCCGGAGCCGGAGCGCTCGGCCGACGGGTAGTCGCTCAGGACCAGTGCCTTGGCCCTGCGGAACTCCTCGTCCGAGATGTCACCGCGGGACTTCATCTCGGAGAGCCTGGCCAGTTCGTCGACGCTGCTGGTCTGGGCGGGGCCGCTCTTGGCGGTCTGCCGGATGTACGACTCGAACGCCTTCTGCTGGTCGCGGGCCTGGGCGATCTCCCGCTGTCCCATGCCCTTGCCCCGGGCGATCACGTAGACGAGGACGCCCAGGAAGGGGACCACGATGCAGAGGGCCAGCCAGCCGGCCTTGGCCCAGCCGCCCATCGAGTCGTCGCGGAAGATGTCCACGATGACCCGGAACAGCAGCACGAGCCACATGATCCACAGGAAGAGCCACAACATCGTCCAGAAGGCGCTCAGCAGCGGATAGTCGTATGCGAGGTAGGTCTGCGCGCTCATGTACGTCCTCCGTCCACGGCGCCGGCCGGTCGGCCGGGCCCTGCCGTCCCAGCGTGCGCACGGCGGGCGCCGGGGTTCCTCACCCGGTGCGGGTGATCGTGCGCGGTGCGGCACCCGCGGCGACCGGGTCGCTCCACGAAGCGGCGCCCCGTCCGGGACCGGACGACCGGTCGCCGAACGGGGTGGCAGGCGGAGTCCGGGCGGGCACGCCCGGTCGGGACGACCGCCCCGAACCGTCCGATGAGGGGTGTGCGGGCTCGGCGGCCGGGGCCACGGCTCACCCGCCGCGGGTGATCCCCGGGCGTTCCAGGTCACTCCGGTTCGGGCAGCCGCCGCATCTCCACGACCCGCAGCCCCAGCGACAGACAGCGGTCCAGCAGTCCGTAGAGCTGTGCCTCGTCGATGACGGGGCCGAACAGGACCGTCTGGCCGGACATCGTCACATGCTCCAGCTCCGGGAAGGCCCGCGTGAGCATGTCGGACATGGTCCCTTCGACGCGGATCTCGCAGTGCATGAGCCGTCTCCCGCCGCCGGCGTGCTGCGGTCTACCTCGCGATCCTGCGCCGTACGAGATCCTCGGGCCTCACCCGGCGCAGGTGAGTCTCGTCCCATGTCCGAGAGCGAGCACAGGGTCATCGCCCACGCCCCGGGCACCGGCCGACGCGGCGCCGTCCACGCCCTCCGGCGTGGGCGAGGCGGAACGCGGCGAGGCCGGCGGCATCGGGCTCACAGCAGTCCGCGCTCCCGGGCCCGGCGCACCGCGTCGCCGCGCCGGTTCACGCCGAGCTTCCGGTACACGCTCTTCAGGTGCGTCTTCACCGTGTTCACGGAGATGTACAGGTCGGCGGCCATCTCCTGCGTGGACATCATCTGCGCCAGCCGGGTCAGTACCTCCCGCTCGCGTCCGCTGAGCTCCTCGACGACCAGGGCCGGGGAGCCGGTGCCGGTTCCCGGGCCGTCCTGCGGCGCGGGGGCTTCGCCGAGCAGCCAGCCGGCGGCCAGGCCGTGCAGGTACGGGGTCTCCAGGAGACGCCGGATGCCGGGGCCGGCATCCAGGAACGGGCGCCGCAGCCGGTCCGGGCGGGCGTCCAGCAGAGCCCGGGCGAGCAGCTTGGCGGCGGCCGTGGTGTCCCCCGCCTCGCCCGCGGCCCGCGCCCGTACCAGCGTGGCCCGCACGGTGACCCCGGGGCCGGTCCGGTCGCTCACGCACAGCCGTTCGACGGTCTCGACGGCCTCCGTGCGACGGCCCGCGGCGAGCCGGGCCCAGGCCACGTCCACGGCGTACGCGGGCTCCCCGGAGCAGGGCATCGCGTCCAGCACCTCGGCGGCCGTGTCGGGCCGGCCCTCGGCGAGATGGACGGCCGAGGCGGCCAGTGCCGCGTGCGCCTCGGCCCAGGGCGAGGCCGTCAGCGCCGCGACGGCCGGGGTCGCGGCCCTCGCGGCCGCCTGCGCGTCGCCGAAGGCCAGCAGCAGCCGGGCCGTCGCCAGCGCCCGGCCCGCCTCGGTCACCGGGTCGGCTCCGACGGCGCCGCAGCCGGCCGCCTCGTCCAGCAGCGCCCGGGCCTGCTCCAGTTCGTCGCGGTCCACGGCCACGGCGGCCAGCACCAGCTGTCCGAGACCGGCTCCGGGGAACGGGCGTCCGCCGGCGTCGCGGGTCGCCTCCGCCGCAGCCAGGGCCTCGCTCTCCGCCTTGCCGACCCAGCCGTCGAGGTAGTCGATCAGTGCCAGATGGCCGAGGCAGTCATCCCGCGGCAGGGCCGTGGCGGTGTCGCCCGGGCCGTCGAGCACCTCGGTCAGGGCGGCGCGCGCCGCGTCGAAGCGCCCGGCCCACACCCGGGCCGAGCCCAGATGGGTGAGCAGCAGGGCGACGAGTTCGGGGTGTTTCGCCAGGAGCCGGGCAGGCACCTCGCGGCGCAGCCGTGCGGCCGTGGCCATCGCCTGCTCGGCCCTGCCGGGGGCACCGGTCAGGCGGGCGGCCAGGGATTCTAGGAGCATGCAGCTCAGCCGGCTCGCGTCGGCGGCCGCACCGGCGGGCAGGTGCTCCCCGGCGTGGCCGAGGTGGGCCAGGCCGTGGTCGAGATCGTACGCGGACAGCTCTCGGGCCGCCCTCACCAGGTCCGCCGCCGCACCCGTGGCCTGCGGATCCATCCGGGAGAAGAACTCGCAGAGGTGGTCCGCGCGCAGGCCCGTGAAGAGCTGGCCGATCGCCAGGTCGTCGACGAACACGCCGGCGGTGAACTCCCAGTCGCCGGCGGCGGCGCCGTGCGCCAGCGCCTCCGGCACGGCGCCGAAGTCCCGCAGCCACCGGGCGGCGCGCCGGTGCAGTTCCGGTTCGAGACCCGGCAGACGCGCCCGCAGATGCACCCGGAGGATCTCCCCGAACAGCGGGTGGAGCCGGTACCAGGAGTGGCCCAGGTCCTCGACGAACGAGTTCTGGCGGCACAGTCCGGCCAGGAGCGACTCGGCACCGGGGCGCCCCGTCAGCGCCTCCGCCAGCTCGGGGCGGAACCGGTCCAGGACGCTGACGCGCAGCAGCAGGTCCTGCGTCGGGGCCGGTTGCAGTCCGAGGACCTCGGCGAGGAGGAAGTCGGCGATGGTGCTGTGTCCGGCCTCGAACTCCTTCAGATACGTCTCGGGGTCGGTGCTCCGGCGGGCGGCGAGGGCGCTCAGCCGCAGCCCGGCCGCCCAGCCCCCGGTGCGCTCCACCAGGGCGCGGACGGCCGGGGCGGGCAGCCGCAGGCCGTGCCGGGCCAGCAGGTCGGTGGCCTCCTCGGGGGTGAAGGCGAGTTCGTCGTTCCTGATCTCGGTGATGGCGGCGGACGCCCGGTAGCGGTGCAGGGGCAGCAGCGGTTCGGTGCGGCTGACGAGGACCAGCCGCAGTCCGTCGCCGGAGTGGTGCAGGACGAACTCCAGCTGCTCGGCGTTCTCCCGGGTGGTCAGCCGGTGGAACTCGTCGAGCACCAGGACCACCGGGCGGTCGCGTCCGCTCAGCTCGGCGGCGAGGCGGGCCAGCAGCCGGTGGTCGACCCGGCCCGCCTGCCCGGGGCCCAGGCCCGCTCCGGCGGGCAGCGGGACGCCGGCGGAGTGCAGCGCGTGCAGGACATAGGCCCAGAAAACGCCCGGTTGCCGGTCTCCCGTCTCGCCGGTGAGCCAGGCGACCGGCGCTCCGAGTCCTGCCGCCCAGTCGGCGACGAGCAGCGTCTTGCCCGCGCCGGCCGCGCCGTTGACCAGGGTCAGCGGGGTGTCGAGGGCCTGGTCGAGATGGTGGGTCAGGCGGGGTCTGCGCACGAAGGTGGCGGGCCTGGCCGGCAGGGCGAACCGGGTGCACAGGAACGGCTCGCCCAGTGGATCGGCGTACGGGACGGCTTCCCGTACGCTGTCGTCCCTCGCGGCCACAGAGATCACCTCCCGTCACCGTCTCCGGCAGGCCGTGGTCGGCGCTCCTCCCGATCAGGATCGCAGTCCTGCCGCCACCGTGCAGGGCACGACGCCCCCGGGCCCGTCCACGGGGACCTTTCGCCACGGGCGCCCGCCGTCAGGAGGTCCCCGCGTCCCGGTCCCGGCGCGGCGGCGGGCTGCCGAGCGGGCCGGCGAGGACCGGTTCCTGTGCGAGGACCGCGCCGCAGCTGATGCTGAGGGTGGCGGCCAGGCACACCACGATCAGCCAGGACAGGAGCACGAACACCGACCCCAGCGGGCCGTATCCGGCCAGGGCCCGGTTGAGCGCCCGCGGCATGTAGAGCTGCGCGGTCACCGTCAGGGCGGTGAGGGCCAGGGCCGTGATCAGAGCGCCGGGCAGCAGGGGTTTCCAGCTGATGCCGCCGCCGAGCAGCAGGTGCTGCGTCCACCACCACAGGCCCACCTGGGCGGCGAAGGTGACCGGGAGGCCCAGCCAGGCGCCCAGGCCGAAGCCGTCGTGCAGCGCGCCCTGCAGGATCAGCGCCACGATCCACAGCGCGAGCCAGGCCACCCAGCGCCACGGTACGAGCCGGATGCCGCCCCGGGGGACCTCCCAGGCACGCAGGCACAGCCGTTGCACGGCCCGGCTGACGGCGGTGGCCGAGATCAGCACCATCAGCCCGCCGATCACGCCGGTGGTCTGCCGCAGGCTCTCGCCCTGGGGCTGCATCAGCTGCTGGAGCTGGGCGTCTGCCGGACCGGTCAGTCCGAACACCGAGCGCAGCGAGCGGACGAGCTGGTCCCGGATCGCCGGTGGGGCATAGGCGGCGAACACGAAGAGCAGCGGAACCGCGGCGAGGAAGCACTGGGCGGCCAACCTGGTGGCGGTGTCGAAGATGTTCACGGACACCATGCGGTCCGCGAGATGGGTGACGACGGGGAACCTGATCTCGGCCCGCCGGTGCGCCGCCTTCGCCCAGGCGAGCAGCCGCGCGGTCCGTCGGCGCCACCCGGACCGCAGCGGCCGGGCGCCGGTGCGCGGCACCCGACCGCTGGTCCGCATCGGCATCGTTCCTCTCCTGCGTCCAGAGTGCGGTCCGGGCGCGCCGGTGGCACTTCGGAGATCCCGCGCCGGGAACGGGCCGGGATGTCGTCCGGACACCAGGTGCCTACGCTCGTGGTATCCGAGACGCCGGGGGTCTGCGTGGTCCTCGACCTGATGCTCATCGCTCTGGCGATCACGCTCGACCCGCTGCCGCTGATGGCGTTCGTCCTGGTGCTGGCGTCGGACCGGGGGATCTGGAAGGGCCTGGTCTTCATCCTGAGCTGGCTGGCGTGCCTGACGGTGGTGATCGCGCTCGTCCTGGCAGCGACCGGGGGCCGGCCGCCACCGCCGAAGTCCCCGCCCTCCACCGCCGCCCTCGCGGCCAAGCTGTTGATCGGGGTGGGGCTCGTCCTGTACGGCGAGCGTCGGCGCCGGCGGCTCGGCGGGCTGCGCGGCAGGGGTGCCGTCCCCGGTCCGGCCGAGCCCGGGGCACCCTCGTCGGCGGCCTCGGAGACGGACCAGGCCACCGTCTGGGGAGCGGCAGGTCTGGCGGTGCTCCTGCAGCCCTGGGGGCTCGTGGCCGCGGGGGCGACGACGGTGGTGGAGGCCGACACCTCGCGCTTCACGACCTGGCTCGCCCTGTTCGGTTTCTGTTTGCTGGCCACCGCGAGCCTGCTGGCCCTTGAGCTGTACGGGGTGTTCGCCCCGGCGGCGGCACGGGCCCGCCTGCTGCGGCTGCGTGCCTGGCTGGTGCGTCACCAGGACCAGGCCCTGGTGACGCTCTGCCTCGTGCTGGGCTTCTGGCTGATGGGCAAGAGCCTCTATCAGCTGACCGGTTGACCCCGGCGGTGGCGGTGCCCGGCCGCGGAAGTGCGACGGCCCGGTGCGGGTGCTGAAATGAACGTGCGGTCGCACGGCCGTCCCACACTGCCGTGTCGCTCAGGAGGAGTGGTCATGGACAGCGTCGAAGACATGGGCCCGGTCGACTACCTCGTGATCGAGTTCCCGGGCAGCCGCCTGACCGGCGAAGCCCTGCCCCTGCTCGTCGATCTCGCCGACCGCCGCATCGTGCGGATCCTCGACCTCGCCTTCGTCCGCAAGAACGCCGACGGCTCGGTCGCCGCGCTGGAGTTGCGCGATCTCGGCGACGACACCGCCGACCTGACCGTCTTCGAGGGAGCCTCGTCCGGGCTGCTGGACGAGGGCGATCTCGCCGAGGCGGCGAACGCGCTGGAGCCGGGGAACTCCGCCGCGGTCCTGGTGTACGAGAACCTCTGGGCCGCACCGCTGGCCCGTGCGCTGCGGCGCAGCGGGGCCGAGCTGGTCGCGAGCGGCCGGATCCCGGTGCAGGCCCTGCTGGCGTCGCTCGACGCGGTGGAGGGGACCACCACGCCACCCGGCGGCTCCGCGGCCGCATGAACGGAGATGATCGACCATGCCCGGACTGCTGCGCGGAGTCGCGCGTACCGCCGTCGTCGCCGGCACCGCCACGGCGGTGTCCAACCGGGTCTCGCGCCGTCAGGCGGGCCGGTGGGCCCAGCAGGACTACGAACAGCGACAGCAGGCCGCCCCGCCGCCTGCCGCGCAGCCCGTCGCCGACGAGATGACCGTCAAGATGGACCAGCTCAAACGGCTGGCCGACCTGAAGGCGCAGGGCGTCCTCACCGAGGAGGAGTTCGCGGAGCAGAAGCGGCGGATCCTGGGCTGACGCGGATGTCCGGTCAGGGCAACTGCCCGGCGAACGCCTCGTAGGCCCGCTCGTCGAAGAGCACGAACCGCACCTCCTCGACGGCCGTGTCCGTCTCCCGGACCGTCGCGACGGCGATCCGGGCGCCGTCGTCCATCGGCCAGCCGTAGATCCCGGTGGAGACGGCGGGGAACGCGACCGTGCGGGCGCCGAGTTCGTCGGCGCGCCGGAGGGACTCGCGATAGCAGGAGGCCAGCAGGTCGGCGCGGTCCTCGCTCGTGGAGTGGACGGGGCCGACGGTGTGGATGACCCACTGGGCGTCGAGGTCGCCGGCCGTGGTGGCGACGGCCTGGCCGGTGGGCAGGCCCTTGCCGTACTGCGAGGCGCGCAGCTTGCGGCAGTCCGCCAGGATTTCGGGGCCGCCGCGGCGGTGGATGGCGCCGTCGACGCCTCCGCCGCCGAGCAGGGAGGAGTTGGCCGCGTTGACGATCGCGTCGACGCTCTGCCGGGTGATGTCGCCCTGGACGAGGGTGATACGGGTCATGACTGTCGCAACCTCCTCCACACGGCCTTCGCCGCGTTGTGCCCCGACATGCCGTGCACGCCCGGTCCCGGCGGGGTGGCCGAGGAGCAGATGAAGACGGCGGGGTGCGGGGTGCCGTACGGGAACAGGGAGAGCTTGGGGCGCAGCATGATCTGCAGGCCGGAGACCGCGCCGGTGCCGATGTCGCCGCCGACGTAGTTGGCGTTGCGGGCGGCGAGTTCGGCGGGGCCCGCGGTGGCGCGGGCCAGCACGCGGTCACGGAATCCCGGGGCGAAGCGCTCCAGTTGACGCTCCATCGCCTCGGTGAGGTCGCCGGTCCAGCCGTTCGGCACGTGGGCGTACGCCCAGAAGACGTGCTTGCCCTCGGGGGCGCGGCCCGGGTCCACCACGCTGGGCTGCACGGTGATCATGAACGGCCGGTCGGGGGCGCGGCCCTCGCGGGCGGCGGCGCGCAGGGCGGTGTCGATCTCCGCGCTGTCCGCGCCGATCTGCACGGTCCCGGCGCGGCGGGCCTCCGGCGCCGTCCACGGGACCGGGCCGTCCAGCGCGTAGTCGATCTTGAAGACGCCCGGGCCGTACCGGTAGTCCCGGTAGTAGTTGCCGAGGCCGGCGATGCGGGCGAGGGCGGTGGGCGAGGTGTCGAAGATGTACGACCGTGCGGGCGGCAGGTCGTCGAGGCGCTTGACCTCGTAGTCGGTGTGGATCGCGCCGCCGAGGTCCGTCAGGTACGCGGCGAGGGCGTCGGAGATGGCCTGCGAGCCACCGGCGGCCACCGGCCAGCCGCGGGCGTGCGCGGCGAGCGCGAAGACCAGGCCGACGGCGCCGGTGGCGAAGCCGCTCAGCGGGGCCATGACATGGGCGACGAGTCCGGCGAAGAGGGTGCGGGCCCGCTCGTCGCGGAAGCGGCGCAGCAGCAGGGCGGCGGGCGGCAGCCCGGCCAGGCCGAACCGGGCGAGGGTGACCGGGTCGCGGGGCAGCGCGGTCAGCGGCAGGGACATGAAGTCCCTGGCCAGGGTGTCCCACTTGGGCAGGAACGGCTCGACCAGCCTGCGGTAGGTGCCCGCGTCCCGGGGCCCGAAGGAGGCCGCGGTCTCGGCGACGGAACGGGCCAGCACGGCCGCGCGGCCGTCGGCGAAGGGGTGCGCCATCGGCAGGTCCGCGTGCAGCCACTCCAGGCCGTAGCGCCCCAGCGGCAGAGCCCGGAACGCGGGCGAGTTGATGCCCAGCGGGTGGGCCGCGGAGCACGGGTCGTGCCGGAAGCCGGGGAGCGTGAGCTCCTCGGTGCGGGCGCCGCCGCCCACGGTGTCCCGCGCCTCGAAGAGCGCCACGGAGAAACCGCGCCGGGCCAGCTCCACGGCGGCCGTCAGGCCGTTCGGCCCCGCCCCCACCACGACCGCATCGAGCATCGACGGCACCTTCGGACCCCTTCGTCAGCCGATGGCCACTCGGCTTCAGGATATGCCGGGGGACTGACACTGCCCTCGCTCGGGTTACCAGTGGGGGTTCAGCAGCAGGTCCACGATCCGGTGGGCGGTGGCGGCGTCGCGGGCGGCGGTGAACGGCAGGGCGTTGTCGCCGGTGATCCGGAACGGTTCGCCGGCGATCGTGAGGTGGGCGCCGCCCGCCTCCTCGACCAGCAGCAGCCCGGCCGCGTGGTCCCAGGCGGCCTCCCAACTGAACGCGACGCCGTCCAACTCACCCCGGGCGACGGCGAGATACTCCAGGCCCGCGGAGCCGCAGGCGCGCGGGGCGACGCCGTCGGTCCACAGGGCGAACAGGGCGCGCTTCTGCGCGTCGGTCGTGTAGTCCGGGTGGGAGGTGGCGACCCGGAGGTCCCGGCCCGCCTCGGGCGCACCGGCGAGCAGCCGCTCGCCGTCGAGGAAGGCGCCCTTCCCCCGCACCGCGGTGGCGAGTTGCTCGCGGGCCGGGGCGTAGGTCCAGGAGGCGAGCAGGACGCCCCGGTGGGCGAGCGCGACCAGGGTGCAGAAGCCGTCCTCGCCGCGCACGAACTGGCGGGTGCCGTCGACCGGGTCGACGATCCACACCGGCTGGTCGCCCTGGAGCGCGTCGTAGGTCTCCGGATCGGCGTGCACCGCCTCCTCGCCGACCACGACGGAGCCGGGCAGCAGAGCGGCGAGCTCCCCGGTGAGGTACCGCTCGGCGAGCCGGTCGGCGTCGGTCACCAGGTCGTGCGGGCCGCTCTTCTGGTCGACCTCGTGGTCGGCGAGCCGACGCCAGCGGGGCAGGATCTCGGTCCGGGCGGCCTTGCGGATGGCGTCCTCGACGTCACCGCCGTACTGGAGGAGAAACTCGTCGATGGTCTCCGTTGCTTCGATCATGCCTCCATGAGAGCACGCGCCACTGACAACAATCCCCACGGGTCGGATGTACGGCACATGGAATACGGACGAACAGGCGGTGCCGACGCTCACCGGACCGCCGGCGGACCTGCCAGGTCAGCGGGCCGGCGTCAGCGCCCCACCGCGTAGCCCTGCATCCCGCGCGGGTTGGCCGCCGCCGACAGCACCCCGGTCTCCGGGTCCCGGGCCACCGCGCACAGCCGTCCCTCCGACCAGCCCGGCCCCACCGTCACGTCGTGGCCGCGCCGCCGCAGCTCCGCCACGACCTCCGGGTCCGTGCGGGACTCGACGGTCAGGCTCCCGGGGCGCCGGCCGCGCGGGTAGAAGGAGCTGGGGAAGCTGTCGTTGTGCCAGTTCGGAGCGTCGATCGCGCCCTGGAGGTCCAGGCCGCCGCGGACCTCGCCGCGCAGCGCGACGGCGAGGAAGAAGTGCAGCTGCCACTGGTCCTGCTGGTCGCCGCCGGGCGTGCCGAAGGCCAGCACCGGGACACCGTCACGCAGGGCGATCGACGGGGTGAGGGTGGTCCGCGGGCGCCTGCCGGGCGTCAGTGAGTTGGGCAGGCCCTCCTCCAGCCAGGCCATCTGAAGCCGGGTGCCGAGCGGGAAGCCCAGCTCGGGGACGACCGGGTTGGACTGGAGCCAGCCGCCGCTGGGCGTGGCCGCGACCATGTTGCCCCAGCGGTCGACGACGTCCAGATGGCAGGTGTCGCCCCGGGTACGGCCGTCGTCCGCGACCTGGGGGTCTCCGGGTACCTGCGCGACGGTCGGCTCACCGGCGCCCAGCGGGTCGAAGGCGGTGTCCGACCGGGTCTCCACGCGCGCGTACCCCGGCAGCCGGGGCAGGCGCCCGCCGGGGCTGCCCGGCCGCAGTTCGTCGGAGGCCTTGGCGCCGACCAGCTCCCGCCGCCCGGCGTTGTACGCGTCCGAGAGCAGTTCGGCCAGCGGCACCTCGGCCGCGTCCCCGTACCAGGCCTCACGGTCGGCCATGGCGAGCTTGCAGCCCTCGACGAGGAGGTGGACGTAGTCGGCGGAGCCGTAGGCGGGCAGCCCGGGCGGCAGCAGGGCGAGCTGCTGGAGCAGGGCCGGGCCCTGGCTCCAGGGACCCGCCTTGCACACGGTCCAGCCGTTCCAGTCGTACGACACCGGGCTCTCGTAGCTCGCGGACCAGCCGGCCAGGTCGGCGGCGGTGAGGGTGCCGGTGTGCCGGGTGCCGCTGGTGTCCATGGTGGGGCGGGCGGCCTGCCGCACCAGCGCCTCGGCGATGAAGCCGGTGCGCCACACCTCGCGGGCCGCGTCGATCCGGGCCTCCCGGTCCCCGGCGCCCGCGGTCTCGGCGAGCAGCCGCCGCCAGGTGGCGGCGAGGGCGGGGTTGCGGAACAGCGCGCCGGGACGGGGGGCCCGGCCGCCGGGCAGGTAGAGCTCCGCCGACGACGTCCACTCGGTCTCGAACAGCTTCCGGACGCTCTCCGCCGTGGCGCCGACGTTCTCCACGGCCGGGTGTCCGTGTTCGGCGTAGCCGATGGCATACGTCAGGACCTCGTCCAGCGGCTTGGTGCCGTGGTCGCGCAGCAGGAGGAGCCAGGCGTCGAAGGCGCCGGGGACGGCCGCGGCCAGCGGGCCGGTGCCGGGGACGAGGTCCAGGCCGAGCCCCCGGTAGTGGGCGACCGTGGCGCCGGCCGGGGCCACGCCCTGCCCGCACAGCACCCGCACCTCGCCGCCGGCCGGGGCGAGCAGGATCGGCACCTCGCCGGCCGGTCCGTTCAGGTGCGGCTCGACCACGTGCAGGACGAAGGCGCCGGCGACGGCCGCGTCGTACGCGTTGCCGCCGTTCTCCAGGACCGCCATCGCCGACTGGGAGGCCAGCCAGTGCGTGGAGGACACCATGCCGAAGGTGCCCTGGAGGGTGGGACGGGTGGTGAACTGCATCTGTCACCTCGCTGTGCGCACGGCCGGGCCAGGTGTCTGGCGGTTACATGCTTTCACGGCCGTGGCGAGGCGAACCCCCGTCCGGGGGCTCGCCTCTCCCCGTCACTTGTCCGAGTCGGGCTTGTTCGTCGCCGCCGCGTACGCCTGGGACGGTGTCATGGCGATCCCGTTGAGGCTGACCGTCTTGTACTGGCTGACCTTGGCGCAGGTCTTGGAGTCGTCGGCGGTCGAGGCGTTGGCGTTGGAGACGGCCGCCTTGGTGTCGCCCGAGCTGGCCGGGTAGGAGGTTCCGCTGCTCCAGTCGCTGCCGATCACCAGGGTGACGCCGCTGCCGCTGCCCGACTTGATGTGCGAGCCGGGGATGTCCAGGGCCTTGGCGACGGTCTGCGCCTCGGCCTTGTCGCCGCTGCCGTAGGTCAGGGTGGTCGTGGTCGCGGAGTCCGGGGCGTTGGCCGTGCTGGTGCCGGTGCTGAAGCCCTGGGAGATCAGGGAGTTCGCGATGGCGGAGGCGCGGCCCGTGATGTCGGTGCCGTTCTCGACGGTCACGGCGATCTGGGAGGCCGGGACGGTCGCGGTGGGCGTCGGCTTCGCGCTCGCGGTCGCCGAGGCCGCCGACGACTTCTTGCCCGAACTCGTCGTCAGCGACTGGTCGTTGGCCATGGTGGCGAACAGGTCCTTGGCGCCCGCGCCGACCACCACGCGGTTGCTGTTGTTCGGGTCGGGCGCGGTCTGCATGGTGGTGAACGTCATCCGCTTGGTGGGGACCTTGTTCACGTCGGCCGCCAGCGATATCAGTTTCTTGACGCTGTCGAGGTCGTCGTCCACCGTCAGCGCCTTGGTGGCCGCGTCGGCGAGCTTGTAGACCGCGGCCGGGTCGGTGAGGGTGCCCGCGCTCTTGAACTTGCGGATCATCGCGCTGAGGAAGATGTGCTGGGAGACGGTACGGCCGAGGTCGCTGCCGTCGCCGAAGCCGTGCCGGGAGCGGACGAACTCCAGCGCCGCCTGCCCCTTGAGGGTGTGGGTGCCCTTGGACAGCTTCAGGTGCGAGTAGGTGTCGTACACGTTGTTGTTGACGCACACGGAGACACCGCCGACCGCGTCGGACATCTTGACCACGCCGGAGAAGTCCAGCTTGACGAAGTGGTCGATGGGGACGCCGGTGAGCTGGTGGATGGTGGCGACCTGGCAGGCGGCGCCGTACTGGAGGGCGCTGTTGACCTGGCCGTAGTAGCCGGAGGTGGACTGGCCGCTCGAACTGTCCTTGCAGGCGGGGACGTCGACCATGGTGTCGCGCGGGATGCTCATGACCGTCGCGTTGGAACGGTCGGCGGATATGTGGACGACCATCTCCACGTCCGCGTTGCCGTTGCCGGTCTGCACCCCGGTCTGGGAGCAGCCGCCGCCGAGCTTGCAGTCGGTCTTGCTGGTCCGCGCGTCCGAGCCGATCACCAGGATGTTGATCGGGGTCCGGCCGAACGCGTCCGCCTTCTCGGTGCCGCCCTTGCCGTCGAGGGAGACACTGTTGATGTTGCCGTTGAGGTGCTGGTAGAACCACCAGCCGGCACCGGCCGTGACCAGGACCAGGACGGCCGTGACCAGGCCCAGGATCTTGATGACCCGCTTGCCGCGGCCCGTCGGCTTGGCCCGCCGGGAGCCCCCTCTGCCGCCGCCGCGGGCCTTGGCCGCCTGCCGGGCGGCGGCCCGGCCGCCGGTCGGCCGCGTCCCGTCGGGCAGGGCCCCACGCTGTCCGGGCACCCGGTCGGTGCGGCTGCGTGTGGCCTGGCCTCCCGGGCCGTCCCACGGGTCGGTCATCTTCCACTCCCATGAACGGTCGGGTCCGTCTGCGGGTACGGTCGGGCAGGTCGGGCTTACGCGGCGGGACGCGGGCAGCCGCGACGTGGGCCCATTTGGGTTGCGTGATTGCGCAATCTAACAAACCCACAGCCCCGACAGCACAAGCCCCACCCGAATTCACAGGTGAGGCATCTCATGAAACCTCCGGGACACACCTGCCGTCCGCCCCCGCGTCCCGGCCCCTGTCCGCCTGGTCAGACCCCGGCCTCGTACAACCGCCGCACCGGCACCGGGGCCTGGTGCGAGCGCGCGGTCAGCTGTCCGACCGTCACGCGTACGACGGTCACGATGTCCGGATCGTCCACGTAGTAGACCTGCCGTCGGCCCTCCCGCCGGGACCGCACCAGACCGGCCAGCCTGAGCTTGGCCAGGTGCTGGCTGACCGCGGGCAGGGCGCCGCCGACCCGGTCGGCGAGGCGCGTCACGTCGCTCTCGCCCTGGGAGAGCGCCCACATGATGTGCAGCCGGGCCGGCGAGGCGAGCAGGCCGAACACCGCGGCCGCCTCGGTCAGCACCCCGTCGGAGGGGTCCGTGAAGCCATCGGTGCTCTCCGCCACAGCCCGCTCCCTCCCGTCACAGTCTCCGCACAGACGCCCACTCAGTGTAGGCGTACGGTCACCGCTCCCCGCAGGGCCTCCCCGCAATGTCCGCCACGTGTTCTCCGCATTGTCATGGGCGGGTGACAGATCATCGACGGCTCGGCGTCAGGCGTATCCGGCGGCCGCTCCCGTTCCTAAGCTTGCGCAACAACGCAACTCAGCGGGGCAGCACCCCGCGGAGCGGCGGCATTCACCGAGCAGCACGCGCACTGGAGGACAACGAACGTGGGCATCATCGGCTGGATCGTCCTGGGTCTCCTCGCCGGAGCCATCGCCAAGATCCTGCTGCCCGGCCGCGACCCGGGTGGCCTGATCGGCACCACCCTCATCGGCATCGCGGGCGCCTTCGTGGGCGGCTGGCTCTCCGCACGCTTCCTCGACCGCCCGGTGGAGAACCACTTCTTCGACCTCTACACCTGGGGCGCCGCGATCGCCGGCTCCCTGGTCCTCCTCGTCGGCTACCGGCTGCTGTTCGGCAACTCGCGCGACTGAGCACCGGACGGGCGTGACGGTGACCCCGGTCACCCTCACGGGCCGGATGCAGTCACGACATTCCGGATGTACAGGGACCCCGGACGCGCGACATTCCGGATGTACGGGGACGGCCCGCGGCCACCGTCAACAGGGCGCCGCAACCGGCCCACAGGCAAGGCACGGATTCCACTACCGCCCCACAGGGACTCGTGTGAAACTGGCGTCCCGTCCGCAGTGTGGACTCCTCCGCACACCGTCCCCCAGCGAGAAGTGCGACTTGCGTTCTCTTCCACTGCCGCTCGCCCTCACCGCGCGCCTGACGCCGGTCGCCGTGCTCGCCTGTGCGGGCTGGGTGATGGCGTCGGGTCCGGACAAGACGACGTCCACCAGCGCCTCCGGTGACACCTCGGCCCAGCAGACGGCCGGCCAGTCGGCGGGCGACTCCCCGTCGACGTCCTCCGCGTCCACCGCGGACACCAAGACGTACTCCGCCTCCCCCGCCCCCTGCGGCAGCATCCCGGTGGCCACCGTCAAGTCGCTGGTGCCCGGCGCGAAGACGGCCGGCAAGGAGATCCCCTCCACCGACACCAAGCTGCGCCGCACCTGCTCGTGGAACGCGCTCAAGGGGTACGACTACCGCTGGCTCGACGTCTCCTACGAGATCATGGACACGGACGCGGCGGCCGCGAAGGAGTACAAGGACCGGGTCGCCGAGAAGAGCGGCGGCGGGGCCGTGCCGGGGCTCGGCGACAGCGGCTACTCGGTCGTGAACCTCACCACCGAGGACAAGCAGCAGACCCGCGAGGGCGTGGTGATGGCCCAGGTCTCCAACGCGCTGGTGGTCGTCACCTACAACGGCAGCGACTTCGAGTCCAAGAAGGCGCCCAGCACGGACGTGATCAACAAGGGTGCCATCCAGGCGGCGAAGGCCGCGGTGACCGCGCTGAAGGGCAGCCAGTAGCCGGACCGGCTGCCCTTCGTACGGACGTCACGCCTCCTTCTCACGCCTCCTTGGGCCGTACCAGCGTCGTCAGCCCCAGGTACAGCACCAGGGACGTGCCGAGGCCGACAGCCCATCCGTAGTCGGCGAGCGAGGACAGGGCCGGGATGGGGCGGCCGTCGATCAGCGGTTTGAAGCTGGCGCCGCCGATCGCGAGGATGCCGCCGACGAGGAAGGCGACGACCGCCCGCCAGTTCCAGCCGCCGTCGTACCAGTAGCGGCCGCCCGTGCGGTACAGGTCGGTCAGGTCGAGGCGGGTGCGGCGCAGGATCCAGTAGTCGGCGACGAGGATGCCGGCGACCGTGCCGAGCAGCCCGCCGACCAGGCCGAGCCAGGTGAAGATGTAGCCCTGCGGGTCGGAGTACAGCTTCCACGGGAAGATCAGCACCGCGAGGACCGAGGTGATCAGGGCGCCGGTACGGAAACTGATCTTCCGGGGCGCGATGTTGGAGAAGTCGAAGGCGGGCGAGACCAGGTTGGCCGCGATGTTCACGGAGAGCGTCGCGACGAGGACGGTGACCAGGGCGTAGAGCAGGCCGACCACGTTGTCCGTCTTGGCGGCGAGCTGTACCGGGTCCCAGATCGGCTGTCCGTACACGGCCTGCGAGCCGGAGGTCACCAGGACGGAGAGGAACGCGAAGAGCGTCATGGTGGTCGGCAGACCGAGCGCCTGCCCCCACGTCTGGGCCTTCTGGCTCTTCCCGTACCGGGTGAAGTCGGGGATGTTCAGCGACAGCGTCGACCAGAAGCCGATCATGCCCATCAGGGACGGCCAGAAGATCTTCCAGAAGCCGCCGCCCCAGCCGAGCTTGGAGGGCTGGTCGAAGAGCGGGCCCAGGCCGCCGGCCTTGTTGCTCATCCAGATCAGCATCACGACGGCGCCGACGATGACGAAGGGCGCGGCCCAGTTCTCGAAGCGGCGGATCGTCTCCATGCCCCGGTAGATGATCGCGACCTGGAGCACCCAGAAGAGCGCGAACGACAGCCACATGGTCCAGGCGTAGCCGCCGATGTGCGAGGCGTTCGCCCAGCTGTCGCCGATCAGCTTGCCGGCCAGGAAGTAGATGGCCTCGCCGCCGATCCAGGTCTGGATGCCGAACCAGCCGCAGGCCACCAACGCCCGTACGACGGCGGGGAGGTTGGCGCCGCGCACGCCGAAGGAGGCGCGGGCGAAGACCGGGAAGGGGATGCCGTACTTGGGTCCGGCGTGCCCGGTGAGCAGCATCGGGACGAGGACGACGAGGTTGGCGAGGGCGATGGTGAACACGGCCTGTTTCCAGTCCATGCCGACCGCGATGAGCCCGGAGGCCAGGGTCCAGGAGGCCGTGTTGTGGGCCATGCCGACCCAGAGCGCGGAGAAGTTGTAGGTGGTCCAGGTGCGCTTGACGACGGGGACCGGCAGCAGGTCCTCGTTGGCGTAGGGACCGCTGGGCGGCGGGGAGCCCGGGGCGAGCTCGACGCGCCCGTCGGGGGCGGTGACTTGGCCGGACGTGGGTATGGCCGTGGGAGCGGTGTCGGTCATGGGCAGGCCAATCGGGGTGAGGCGGGACGGGAGAGAGGCCGTGCGGGCGGGGCGGGGGGGTACGCGGTGGGGTGCGCCCTGACCCCCTTCCCGGGACGGCGGGAAGGGGGAGACCAACTGCCAGGATTGGGCTAGCCGTTGACGGCCGGGATGACCTTCGTCCCGTACGCGTCGATGGTGGCCTCCTGCGCGTCGTGCATGTCGTAGACGGCGAACTGGTCGACGCCCAGCTCGCGCAGGGCGTTCAGCTTCTCGACGTGCTTCTCGGCCGGGCCGATGACGCAGAAGCGGTCGACGATCTCGTCGGGCACGAACTCGGTGTCGGGGTTGCCGCTGCGTCCGTGGTGCGAGTAGTCGTAGCCCTGGCGGGCCTTGATGTAGTCGGTGAGTTCGTCGGGTACCGCGGCGGAGTGCTCGCCGTACTTGGCGACCAGGTCGGCGACGTGGTTGCCGACCATGCCGCCGAACCAGCGGCACTGGTCACGAGCGTGGGCGAGGGCCTCGGGCGAGTCGTCCTCGGTCACGTACGCGGGCGCGGCGACGCAGATCTTCACCTCGGACGGGTCGCGTCCGGCGGCCACGGCCGCGTCCTTCACCGCCTTCACCATGTACTCGGTGAGGTAGAGGTCGGAGAGCTGGAGGATGAAACCGTCGGCCTCCTCCCCGGTCATCTTCAGGGCCTTCGGGCCGTACGCGGCCATCCAGACCGGGAGTTCGGCGCCCGGCCTGATCCACGGGAACCTGACGACGGTACCGCCGAGATCGGCCTCCTCGCCCCGGCCGAGGGCACGGATGACCTTCATGGCCTCGCTGATGCGGGCAAGGGTGTTGGGCTTGCGGCCGGCCACCCGCATCGCGGAGTCGCCGCGGCCGATGCCGCAGACCGTGCGGTTGCCGAACATGTCGTTGAGGGTGGCGAAGGTGGAGGCGGTGACCTCCCAGGTGCGGGTGCCCGGGTTGGTGACCATCGGCCCGACCGTCAGCTTGCTGGTGTTGGCGAGGATCTGACTGTAGATCACGAACGGCTCCTGCCAGAGCACGGCGGAGTCGAAGGTCCAGCCGTAGCGGAAGCCGTTGCGTTCGGCCCGTTTCATCAGGCTGATGACCCGGGAGGCCGGCGGGTCGGTCTGCAGGACGAGTCCGAAGTCCATAAGCGCCTCTCCTAGTTGAGGTACTGACAGGTGGAGCGCGGGGTGTAGACGCCGTGCCCGGCGTGTCCGGTGTACTCCCGCTCTGTGATGACGGGTACGCCGCGCGACAGGACCGTCTCGACGCGGCCGGTGAGGCGCTTGCCCTCGTACGCCGAGTAGTCGACGTTCATGTGGTGGGTCTCGGCGGAGACGACCTGCTCGGCGTGCGGGTCGTAGATGACGACGTCGGCATCCGCACCCGGGGTGATGGTGCCCTTCTTCGGGTACATGCCGAACATCCGGGCCGGGGTGGCGCAGGCGATCTCGATCCAGCGGCGGCGCGAGATGTGCCCGTCGACGACGGCCTGGTGCAGCAGGTCCATCCGGTTCTCGACGCCGGGCAGGCCGTTGGGGATCTTCGAGAAGTCGCCGCGGCCGAGTTCCTTCTGGCCGACGAAGCAGAAGGGGCAGTGGTCGGTGGAGACGACCTGGAGGTCGTTGGTCCTGAGGCCCTGCCAGAGCTTGGCCTGGTGCTCCTTGGGGCGCAGCGGCGTGCTGCACACGTACTTCGAGCCCTCGAAGTCGGGCTCGGCGAGGTTGTCGGTGGAGAGGAAGAGGTACTGGGGGCAGGTCTCGCCGAAGACGGGGAGCCCCTCGTCGCGGGCGCGGGCCAGCTCGGCGACCGCTTCCATCGCGGAGACGTGCACGACGTAGAGCGGGGCCCCGGCGACCTGGGCGAGCCTGATGGCGCGGTGGGTGGCCTCGGCTTCCAGGAGGGCCTTGCGCACCTCGCCGTGATACCTCGGGTCCGTCTCGCCGCGCGCCAGCGCCTGTTCCACCAGCACGTCGATGGCGATGCCGTTCTCGGCGTGCATCATGATCAGGCCGCCGTTCTCGGCGGAGCGCTGCATGGCGCGCAGGATCTGGCCGTCGTCGGAGTAGAAGACGCCCGGGTAGGCCATGAACTGTTTGAAGGAGGTCACTCCCTCCTCGACCAGCAGGTCCATCTCCTTGAGCGTCTCCTGGTTCACGTCGGAGACGATCATGTGGAAGCCGTAGTCGATGGCGCAGTTGCCCTCGGCCTTGGCGTGCCAGGCGTCGAGGCCCTCGCGCAGGCTGTGCCCGACGCTCTGCACGGCGAAGTCGACGATGGTGGTCGTACCGCCCCAGGCGGCGGCCCGGGTGCCGGTCTCGAAGGTGTCGGAGGCGAAGGTGCCGCCGAACGGCAGCTCCATGTGGGTGTGGGCGTCGACGCCGCCCGGGATGACGTACTTGCCGGTGGCGTCGATGGTCCGCTCGGCGGTGAAGGCCTCGGCGGCGGGGGTGCCGGTCGCCGCGAGGGCGGCGATGCGGCCGTCCTCGATCAGGACGTCGGCGTGGATCTCGTCGGACGCGGTGATGACGAGTCCGCCACGGATGAGAGTGCGGCCGACCATGGGTTCACGCTCCGTTCGGTTGTCGGGAAAGTGCCGGTCGTCTGTGGCTGGTCGCGCAGTTCCCCGCGCCCCTTCGGGGCGCGAATGGCGCCGTCTGCTTTACGGCGCCGTCAGCGGGCCGTACGCGTCCGGGCGGCGGTCGCGGAAGAACTGCCAGCGGTCGCGGACCTCGCGGAGCTTGGCCAGGTCCAGGTCGCGGACGACCAGTTCGGTCTCCTTGTCGGAGGCGACCTCGCCGACGAACTGGGCCTCCGGGTCCACGAAGTAGGAGGTGCCGTAGAAGTCGTTGTCGCCCAGGTCCTCCACGCCGACCCGGTTGATCGCGCCGACGAAGTACTCGTTGGCCACAGCCGCCGCCGGCTGCTCCAACTGCCAGAGGTAGCGGGAGAGTCCGCGCGAGGTGGCGGAGGGGTTGAAGACGATCTCGGCACCGCCGAGGCCCAACGCCCGCCATCCTTCCGGGAAGTGGCGGTCGTAGCAGATGTAGACGCCGATCTTCCCGACGGCCGTCTCGAAGATCGGCCAGCCCGCGTTCCCCGGGCGGAAGTAGAACTTCTCCCAGAAGCCGGGGACCTGGGGGATGTGGTGTTTGCGGTACTTGCCGAGGTACGAGCCGTCGGCGTCGATCACGGCGGCGGTGTTGTAGAGGACGCCGGGCTGCTCCTCCTCGTACACCGGCAGGATCAGGACGAGGCCCAGTTCGCGGGCGAGGGCCTGGAAGCGCTGGACGATCGGGCCGTCCGGGACCTGCTCGGCGTACTCGTAGAAGGCCTTGTCCTGGACCTGGCAGAAGTAGGGCCCGTAGAACAGCTCCTGGAAGCACAGGACCTGGGCGCCCTGCGCGGCCGCGTCGCGGGCCGCCTGCTCGTGGACCTGGATCATCGACTCCTTGTCGCCGGTCCAGGCGGTCTGGAAGAGGGCGGCACGAATCACTCGGCTCATCGGGACCTCCGGTCGCTCGGTGTGCGAGAAGGCTAGAAAGCCCGGAAGTCCTGTTTGAGTTGCACCGTGTCACGTCTGCGAGCGCCCGGCGTGGCACCGTGTCACGCTGCCGTCGGCCCATGTTTCACCGCCGTTTTCCCAGGTCGTCGCATGTTTCACTGCTGTTGCGCGTCGTGCGCGAGGAGTGCGATGTGCACGGAGGCCGCCTGCTCGAAGTCGTCGAGGTCGACGCCGAGCCGGGTCTGTATCGCCTCCAGGCGGCGGTACAGCGCGGGGCGGGAGACGTGGTGGAGCTGAGCGGTGCGGGACTTGTTGCGGCCGGTGGCGAGGTAGGTCCGCAGGACGCCGAGGAGGTCCTGGTCGGTGCCGTTCCCGCACAGCAGGCCGTCCAGCTCGCGCTCGGCGAAGGACTGGACGTGCGGGTCGTCCCGCAGCAGCCGGATCAGGCCGCGCAGGTGGACGTCCCTGAGCCGTACGACGGCCGGCAGGTCGAGGGCGGCGGTGGTGTCGGCGACCGCGTCGGCGACGTGCTGGGCCTCGCGCAGGCCGACCGGCACGTCGTCCCAGACGGTACGGGCGCCCGCGGCGGCGACCACCGCCCGGGGGCCCGCCGACTCGCCGTGCAGCCGGACGGCGAAGTGCGCGGCGAGGGCGTCGGCGTCCTGGTCCCGGGCGAGGCTGAGGAGGACGGCGGTGGTGCGCTCGGTGAGCTCGGCGACGAGTCCGGGCAGGCCCAGCAGGCGCAGGATCCGCTCCAGTTGGGCCGGTTCGGCGTCCCGTACGACGAGGGGGACGAAGGTCCGCCGGTTGACCGGGAGACCGGCCGCCCGGGCCCTGGGCAGCAGCTGGCGGGCCGGTACGACCCCGGAGACCAGGTCGGTCAGCAGGCTCTGCGCGGACTGCTCCTCCCAGGTGTGGGCGGAGCCGCCGCCGAGCATGCGGTGCAGGACGAGGGCCTCGGCGCCCCGGTCGGCCAGGAGCCGGCCGGTGGCGGTGTCGCCGCGGTAGCCGCAGAGCATGATCTGGCCCCAGCGCTCTCCCCGGCCGCCCAGTTCGGCGCGGATCCAGCCGTCGCCGGCGCTGCCGCCGGCCTGCCGGGCGATGCGCTCCCAGTCCCGCAGCACGTCGTCCACGGCCGACCGCTCCCCCGCGGTGGCGAGGACCCGGTGCGCGAGGTTGGTGACGACGACCGGGCAGGCGCTGTGCACGGCGACCTCGTCGAGGAGCCGTTGGAGGGGGGCGCCGGCCGTGATGAGGCCGGTGAGGGCGGTGCGGACGGACTCGGAGAGGCTGACGGCGGCGAACTTCCGCCGGACCAGGCGGGACTGGACCTCCTCCGTCAGCTCGGCGAAGGGGAAGGGGCGGTGCAGGACCACCAGGGGGAGGCCGCAGCGGTCCGCTGCGCGGCGCATGGCGTCGGGCGGGGCGGGGAAGGCGCGGCCGAGGCCGAGGACGACCGCGGCGGCCTCGGCCCGGTGCAGGGACTGGATGTACTCGGCCTGTTTGTGCTCGTCGCCGGCGAGCAGGACGCCGGTGGTGAGGACCATCTCGCCGCCGGTGAGCATGACGCCGACGTCGGGGGCCTCGGCGACGTGCACCCAGCGGACGGGGCGGTCGAGGTGGGAGGCGGCGGCCACCACCTCGGGGTCGCCGGCCAGGACCCTTTCCAGGGCGAGGATCTGGCGGACCGACAGTATGGGGTCTGTGGCGTTCGGAGGATCCCAGGTGGCGGTCATCTTGCGTGATCCCTTGGTCGGGTTCGGTGCGTTCGGAGACTGCGGGCCGGTGGTGGCTGGTCGCGGGGGTGCCCCCCCCCCCAAAAAAAAGGGGGGGGCCGGCGCCCCCACACGGGGGCGGGGGGCCGCCCGCCCCCCCCCCCCCCCCCCCCCCCCCGGCCCACGGGGGTAGCGGC